>JASLGV010000371.1 GCA_030149995.1 Pedobacter sp. | reverse complement strand
AGGGATTAAGTTTTTACCAGAAAACAGGCATCAATCATCTCGGCGGAACCGGGCGCGATTTAAGCAATTTAACCGAAACAGCGGTACGCTTTGCCAAAGCATTTAAAGATAAATGGGCTTTCAAATTAAACATCAGCTATTTGAAGGGAACCGATTGGCTGGCCAATACGCAGCTGGACCAAAACCCAAACAACCTTAAATCGGCCAACCCCAATTTTCCGGTACTGGACGGGCCGAACAATGTTGCTTACGATGCCTGGAATAAATACGGAGATGATGTTTTATCAGGCAGCAACACCGTATCGGTAAGCGGATTAACGATTAACGGAAAGGCAAACCAAACGCTAAATGTGGCCCGTACCGGTTATTATGAAAAAGACCTGGTTAGTCCAAATGTCGATAACCTTAAATTTGATGCCGCCCTGCATTACCGTTTTTCTGAGCACGCCGAGCTTTCGTATGCCTACCGGATTGGTAAAATGGACGGGGTTTTTCAACGTGGAAACAAGATCCAGCTCAACAATGTAATTGTACAAAACCATAAGCTCGAACTCAAAGGCAGTAATTTCCTGGTGCGTACCTATGTGTCGCTTGAAGACTCGGGTAACTCCTTTAACGTAAAACCACTTGCCGATAACCTGGATTTATACGGAGATGGAACCGGTACCAACAGCGGCAGTGCCTGGGGAACCAAATTTAAAAATGCCTTAAACGCCTATGCCGTCAGCAACGGTGGTTCGCTGAACAATTCCAACCTGGCAGCTGCAACTGCTTACGCCCGTAAAGTAGCAGATGCCGGAAGGGCAGAGCCCGGCACACAAGCTTTTAACGACCTGAAACAAACCATTATCGGCATTAACAACTGGGACATTAAATCGGCACAAATTCCCGATGCCCCGGCAACAGGTGGCGCCGCATTGGTGCAGAAAAGTAACATGTACCATGCCGAAGGCCAATGGGATTTATCGAAAGGGATTAAATACATAAACCTGCTTGTTGGTGGCGATGCCCGCTTATACGAGATTATTCCGGATGGGAATAGCTTTGTGGATTTTAGCCGGCCAATTCCCGACAGGGGAAAAGTATTACCCGACGGGACTTTCGGAAAAAAAATACACTACAAAAAGGTAGGTGCCTTTGCACAGGCAACTAAAACCTTTTTCGAAGAAAAACTTAAATTATTTGCTTCTTTAAGATGGGATTACAATCCTGAGTTTAAACCGAAATTTACACCAAGAATTGCAGGGGTATATTCGCCCGACGATCACAATAATTTCCGCGTGACCTATCAACAGGGGTATCGTTTCCCAGGAATTTTTGAGGCTCTTTCTTATGTAAACAATGGCCGTGTTAAACGGGTAGGAAGCTTACCTTATATTAACGATGGACTTGGTTTTTTAAATAACAGTTATACCCGGGCCTCTGGGGTGCTATTCAATGCGGCTGTTAATACCGCAGTTGCAGCCGGTGCCAACAGAAACGATGCTGCATTGGCCAACCGTAATCTACTGGTTGAAGCTAACCTGGCCAATGCAAGACCTGAAAAGATCAATTCTTTTGAGATTGGTTATAAAAGCATTCTGTTTGATAATAAACTGGTACTGGATATAGATGCTTACACCAATACGTACGACGGCTTTCTCGGACAGGTACAGGTGGATGTACCCAAAGGACAAACCATAGGTACAGATGCAGCCGTACTGGCCATGCTGGATGCCAATCGCGATGCTGGTCAGGATCGGTATCGTGTGTATACAAATGCCAAAAATACCTACCGGAATTTTGGATCGGCGCTTGGTTTTACCTATAATTTTTATCAGAAATATACTTTTTCAGGTAATACCAGCTTCAATAAAATGAAAAGCAATGCAACCGAAGATATTTTTGTAACCGGTTTTAACACGCCAGAATGGGCCACCAATGTTTCTTTCGGCAACCGTGAAATATTGCCAAATTTTGGTTTTAACATTGTTTGGAGGTGGCAGCAGGATTTTAAATGGGAGAGTCCGCTTGTAACGGCACAAGTACCAGCCTATCATACATTTGATGCACAGGTAAGTTATAAAATAACACAAGCCAAAGCATTGGTCAAAATCGGCGGAACCAATGTTTTCAATAAAAATTACATACAATATGCAGGCGGCCCTACGCTGGGTGCCCTGTTTTATGCTGCTGTAACTTTTGAAGGCCTGCTGGCAAAATAAAAATGGTTTAACATCTATTTCAAATCCACTTTCGGATATTTCCGGAAGTGGATTCTGCTAAACACAACAGATAAATGGCATAACTGCATTTCAAAGCCTTATGGTGCGTAGGTTTGATTTTTAATTATAAAATAGGTAAATTGCTTGTAATTAATGCTTTAAAAAACATCCTTATGCCTATAAAACAACCTTTCCCGGTTTTTAACACCGAACGCCTGTTACTCCGGGAGCTTCGCCAGGAAGATCGCGAAGCACTATTTGGAATACATGCGGATCCGCGCGTAAACATTTATCTTGATCGGCCGATCCAACGAACCATCGCCCAGACAGATGCATTTATCTCCAGAGTAAAAAATGGAGTAGAGGAGGGCGAATGGTTTTTCTGGACCATCATTTTAAAAGGACAAAATGATTTTATCGGTACCATTTGCCTGTGGGATTTTAATAAAGTTAACCGGACCGCTGCATTTGGTTATGAGCTGCACCCCGATTTTCAAGGGAAAGGTTACATGAATGAGGCTTTAAGCCGGGTAATTAAATATGGCTTTGAGGTGCTTGGGTTGCAAAAAATAGAGGCTTCTACACACACCCATCACAAAGCATCCATCAGTTTACTGGAAAAAAACAACTTTTTATTAGATCCCTATAAGTCAGATCCGGAAAACGTAGGAAACCAGGTTTTTTACTTATACAGAACCCGTTAACAGCTCAATGAGCGCTCCTTTACTGGCCGTATCAAACAATAACTGCCAATTTAAAGGAGTGCTTTCATATCTGCCCAATGATAAATTTTTACTTTCCCTGATGGCACTTTGGCCGCATTGTTCATGGCTTGTGCAATATCCTTTGCTTCTATGCCTTTGTATTTATTTAACCGGGCAATCAACAACCCGTTCAGGAATTTCCATATACCGATAAATACTTTTTCGAGCACACGCTTTTCTACCCGGTTTCCCATAATCATAGAAGGTCTGAAAATATGCGTATGTTCAAAATCGAGCGCAAGGATGTCGCGTTCTGTTTCGCCTTTCGTACGCACATAAAACAGGCCGGATTTTGCATTTGCGCCCACGGCTGTTACAATAAAAACAGCTTTGGCTCCTTTTTCCTTAGCCAACTTTGCCGCTTCTACCGGATAATCATGATCGACCTGATGGTATTCCGCCCTGTTGGCCGCGTTTTTCTGTGTGGTTCCGAGGGCAATAAAAATGTCATCCGCTTCTATTTCATCTTTTAGAACCGGCAGAGACTTAAAATCCCCAATCAGCGTTTTCAATTTGGGATGATTT
>JASLGV010000180.1 GCA_030149995.1 Pedobacter sp. | reverse complement strand
TGGGGCAAAAGCCCTTAAAAGTTGTTTGTAGGGATTTTCTTAAACATTAAACCCTATACCTATGAAAAAACAAATCGCCCTGTTAAGTTCTTTACTGATGTTAACCGTTATCCTGTTTTCCTGTAAGAAAGATACAGAATCACTAAAAGCCCGGATGATGGGCAAATGGACGGTAAATAAAATTGTGGTCAGTGGTTATGCCGAAACTGCAAAAAACGGAACTTTTGATTATACCAGTTCAGATTACATGGATTTTAAATCAAACGACGACGATCAGGTAGAGCTAAGTTTAAAAGGGCAGAACACCATTGGTACCTATGTCAGTACCGGAGAAGATTTTAACATGTCCTTTCCGGAAGGTGCCTTTTATTGTACAGTAAACAGCCTTAGCAACAATCAGTTTCAGTTTACCGCAAAAATCGATAAAACCAATGTAATAAAGGTCTTTTATTTAAGCCGTTAAAAGGATTTTTTTTGCGCTTTGCGCAGTCAGATGGTAACGTCTGACTGCGTAACTTAAAAACTTGTTATGCTGAGATGACAGGAAGAAGAATCATTCCTCGCTTTCGTAGCTAAAACTTAATTGCTGCAGAAATCAGAATACACAGAGAAATAGTCAGCGTCTACTGCGCCTGTGCATGTACTGCCATTCGATAACGCTCTGGTTACCCTACGTAGAGGAGGTTCATACCTGATCTCTCCATGTTAACTCCTTAAAGAGAACCAACAAATGCAAGTGCTACAATTTTAACATACAGCTTCTTAAAGCGCCTTAATTTGCGTAAATTCGCCGCTTTACAAAACATAAACTTGCAATGGATTACCAATTCAAAGAAATAGAACAGAAGTGGCAGAAATTTTGGGCAGAGAAGCAAACCTTTAAAGCTGAAATCAATTCTGAAAAACCGAAATATTATGTGTTAGATATGTTTCCTTACCCATCGGGAGCAGGTTTACATGTCGGCCATCCGCTGGGTTACATTGCATCCGATATTTTTTCAAGATACAAAAGGCTCAAAGGTTTTAACGTATTGCATCCGATGGGGTACGACTCGTTTGGCTTGCCTGCAGAGCAGTTTGCCATACAAACCGGACAACATCCGGCCATCACCACTGAGGCCAATATTGCAACCTATCGCAGGCAGCTGGATCAGATTGGTTTCTCTTTCGATTGGAGCCGCGAAGTACGTACCAGCGAACCATCTTACTACAAATGGACGCAATGGATTTTTATGCAGTTGTTCAACTCCTGGTACAACATTGAAAACGATCGCGCCGAGAACATCAGCACGCTGATCGAAAAATTCAATGCATCTGGCTCTGCTGATGTAAAAGCCGTAAGCGATGAAGATACAAAAACATTCCTGCCAAGCGATTGGGCCAATTTTACAGAAGAAGAAAAACAAAAGGAATTATTAAAATACCGTTTAACCTATTTAAAAGAAAGTACCGTTAACTGGTGCGCTGCACTGGGTACGGTGCTGGCCAACGACGAAGTAATTGGCGGTTTTTCCGAGCGTGGGGGGTATCCTGTAGAACAAAAGAAAATGATGCAGTGGAGTATGCGCATTACCGCATATTCAGAACGTTTGTTGCAAGGATTAGATGCCATAGACTGGCCAGAACCTGTTAAAGAAATGCAGCGTAACTGGATTGGTAAAAGTGTGGGTGCCAGCGTTCGATTTGCTATTGAAGCAGCCGGTGTAACGCCCGGTTATATAGAAGTGTTTACCACGCGTGTAGATACCATTTTTGGTGTTTCTTACCTCGTATTGGCACCAGAACACGAACTGGTAGCAGCTTTAACAACGGCCGCACAAAAAGAAACCGTAGAAGCTTACATTGCACAAACCAAAAAGAAATCGGAGTTAGACCGCATGGCCGATACCAAAACGGTTTCGGGCGCCTTTACAGGTACCTATGTAATCAATCCGGTTAGCGGCGAACGTGTACAGCTGTGGATTGCCGATTACGTATTGGCAGGCTATGGAACAGGTGCGGTAATGGGTGTGCCAAGCGGCGATCAGCGCGACTGGTTATTTGCCAAGCATTTTGATTTGCCGATTGTACAGATCCTGGATGCACAAAAAGACATCGATCAGCAGGCAGACCCAACCAAAGAAGGAACGTACATCAACTCCGGCTTTATCAATGGCATGACCTATAAAGAAGCCGTAGATTTTCTGAATAACTGGTTGGAAGAGCAGCAGGTAGGAAAGGCGAAAGTAAACTTCCGCCAGCGAGATGCAATCTTTGGTCGCCAGCGTTATTGGGGCGAACCCATTCCAGTATATTTCAAAGACGAATTGCCGTATCTGTTGCAACCCGAAGAATTGCCGTTGCTGTTACCCGAAATTGATAAGTATCTGCCAACAGAAACAGGCGAACCACCACTGGGAAGGGCCGAAAACTGGAAATACAACGATGCTTACGAATATGAATTAAGCACCATGCCAGGTTGGGCAGGTAGCAGCTGGTACTGGTACCGGTATATGGATGCCCATAATAAAGGCGAATTTGCTTCGAAAGAAGCCGTAGATTACTGGCAGGCAGTAGATTTATACATTGGTGGTTCCGAACATGCCACCGGCCACTTGCTGTACAGCCGTTTCTGGAATAAGTTTTTAAAAGATCTGGGTTATACCAAAGAAGAGGAGCCTTTCAAAAAACTGATTAACCAGGGCATGATCCAGGGGAGAAGTAACTTTGTTTACCGCATAAATGACGAAGCCGGTAAACCAACAAATACCTACGTATCTGCCGGCTTAAGAAAAGAATACAACACATCAGCTTTACACGTAGATGTAAACATTGTTGAAAACGAACAGCTTGATCTGAATAAGTTTAAAGCCTGGAGGCCGGAATACGCAAACGCAGAATTTATCTTAGAAAACGGAAAATATATTTGCGGGGTAGAAGTAGAGAAAATGTCGAAATCGAAGTTTAACGTGGTTAATCCCGACGATTTGATTGAACGTTACGGAGCCGATACCTTGCGTATGTACGAAATGTTCTTAGGCCCGCTTGAACAAAGCAAACCATGGAACACCAATGGCATAGAAGGGGTATTTAAGTTTTTACGTAAATTCTGGCGCCTGTTTCACAACGAGGCATGGGAATTTGAAGTATCAGATGCCGAGCCTACAAAAGCCGAGTTAAAATCGCTGCATAAGATTATTAAAAAGGTGCAGGATGACATTGAACGTTTTTCTTTCAATACCTCTGTATCGAGTTTTATGATTGCTGTAAACGAACTTACAGAACTGAAATCTAAGAGCAGAAGCATTTTAAGAGACCTCGTTATTGTGTTGTCGCCATATGCACCACACATCTGCGAAGAACTTTGGCAGTTGTTAGGAAACGAAGCCGGTACCTTGTCTTATGTGCAGTTCCCGGTTTTCAATCCGGATTACCTGGTAGAAGATGAATTTGCCTACCCGGTTTCTGTAAACGGAAAAATGAAGATGAACCTAACGCTGAGTCTTACCCTGGCGCAGCCAGAGGCAGAAGCTATTTTATTGGCAAACGAGCAGTTTCAGAAATACCTGGAAGGAAAAACCCCTAAGAAAATTATTTTCGTAAAAGGGAAAATCATCAATGTAGTGGTTTAAGCCCCGTTAAGGTTCTTAATACATAGACATAAAAAAACCGAACAATTTGTTCGGTTTTTTTATGCTCCAAAAAATTGGATAATGAGGAAATTAATCCCTTCTTCGTCTGTTGCCGCCAAATTTTCTTTGTCCGCTTGCATTGCGTGGTTTCCCGCTCATGTTGCCATCGCAGCTTTTTTTACCACCACCTTTTGAGTTTTGCTGCGGTTTGCGCTTTACCTGGTTTTTGGCCAGCATGCTTTGCCAGGACAGCGGATAAGGATGATCTTCTACAATTGGCAGGGTTATCTTAATAAGCTTCTGGATATCAATCAAATATTCGTTTTCTTCCGCGTCGCAAAAAGAGATGGCAATACCGTTGGCACCCGCACGGCCCGTACGGCCAATGCGGTGTACATAACTTTCCGGAATGTTGGGAAGCTCGTAGTTAAAAACGTGTGTAAGCTGATCGATATCAATGCCACGTGCGGCAATATCTGTTGCCACCAGCACCCGTATTTTTTTGTCTTTAAAATCATTTAATGCCCGCTGACGCGCATTTTGAGATTTATTACCATGAATGGCCGCCGCACGGATACCTGCATGGCCCAAATCTTTAGCTATGCGATCTGCCCCGTGTTTGGTTCTGGTAAAAACCAGGGCCGTTTGGATCGTTTTGTCATCCAGCAGGTGGATAAGCAGTTTCTTTTTGTCTGGCTTATCTACAAAATAAACCGATTGATTAATGGTTTCGGCTGTAGAAGAGATGGGAGTAACCTCTACCTTGGTTGGATTTGATAAAATGGTATTAGCCAGTTTTTGAATCTCATCCGGCATGGTTGCTGAGAAAAATAAGGTCTGACGCTTGGCCGGTAATTTGGCCACCACCTTTTTAACATCATGAATAAAACCCATATCAAGCATACGGTCGGCCTCATCCAATACAAAAAGTTCGATGGTATTCAGGTTAATAAACCCTTGGTTCATTAAGTCCAGTAAACGACCTGGCGTTGCTACCAGAATATCAACGCCTTTTTTTAGTGCGTCTGTTTGTGCCTGTTGGCCAACCCCCCCAAAAATAACCATATGGCGTAAGTTCAGGTTACGGCCATAAGCTTTAAAACTATCTTCTATCTGTATGGCCAGCTCGCGTGTAGGCGTTAACACTAAAGCCTTAATATTTTTATTAACCTTGGTATTTAGGTGCCTGTTTTGCAACAATTGCAGCATGGGAATGGCAAAAGCGGCTGTTTTACCCGTTCCGGTTTGTGCACAGCCCAATAAATCTTTACCTTCTAATATGGTTGGAATGGATTGTTCCTGTATGGGGGTAGGCTTGGTATAACCTTCTGTCTCAAGGGCTTTTAAAATAGGCTCAATGAGGTTTAATTCTTTGAATAACAATGTATAAATATTTAAGTAAATGTAAATTTGAAGAAGCTAGAACAATCATTTCTTGAAGGACTAACTTGCGGATCGCTTTAAATGATTAAAGAAATTCTGCTTCGGGCACAAAGATATACATAATTAATTAAATTGTTTTGCTGTATAAAAGAAGGCTATAACTTATACAAAAACCTTATTATAAGACATCCCGATTTTTACAGAAGCTACAAAAACAAGCTACCTGTTTATAATACCGGTATATTTTTGTTGAAATTTATAGTTGTTTGCCACTCGCTAATAAGCTAAATTTGTAAACAGATGAGGTTGGTCAAATGCTGTAAAGCGGAGCCATCTTCATTCACCTCTAATTGCAACGAGGCCAGAGTATGTGTTAAACCGGATTCCGGGCATAACCGTTTTGTTCCACTTTACAGGAACTTTGGCCGTTAATAAAATAATTTATGGCAGAAGTAATTTACAACGACGATAGTATACGATCATTAGACTGGAAAGAGCACATCAGGTTAAGACCAGGCATGTATATTGGTAAGCTTGGTGATGGTTCTGCACAAGATGATGGTATTTACGTGCTCTTAAAGGAAATTGTGGATAACTCCATCGATGAGTTTGTCATGGGTACTGGTAAAACCATCGAGATCAATCTGTCAGAACAAAAAGTAAGCGTACGTGATTATGGCAGGGGTATTCCGTTGGGAAAAGTAATTGACTGTGTAAGTAAAATCAATACCGGCGGTAAATACGACAGCAACGCCTTTCAGAAATCTGTAGGTTTAAATGGAGTGGGTACGAAAGCTGTTAACGCTTTATCTACAAGTTTCAGTGTACAATCTTACCGGGATGGTAAAACCAAAAAGGTAGAATTTTCTAAAGGAGAAATTGTAACGGATAATCCCATAATCGATACCACACAACGTAACGGTACAGCGATTACCTTTTATCCCGACGAAAGTATTTTTAGAAACTACCATTATATACCAGACTTTGTAGAAAGCATGGTTTGGAATTATGTATTTCTGAATACCGGGTTAACCATTAACTTTAATAACCAGAAATATTTTTCAGAACGTGGTCTGTACGATCTGTTGTCTAAGTTTAATAAGCCGGAAGAAATCCGTTATCCGATTATACATCTGGTTGGGAACGACATTGAAATTGCCATGACCCACGGACAGCAATACGGAGAGGATTACCATTCTTTTGTAAACGGACAGCATACCACGCAAGGGGGTACACACCAGGCCGCTTTCAGGGAGGCAGTTGTTAAAACGGTTAGGGAATTCTTTAAAAAGGAGTTTGAAGCTTCAGATATACGTTCTTCTATTATTGCGGCCATTTCCATCAGGGTACAGGAACCCGTGTTTGAATCGCAGACAAAAACCAAACTGGGTTCGCAAAACATAGGCCCCGAGGGTCCATCGGTAAGAACGTTTATTGGTGATTTTGTTAAAAAAGAGCTGGACGATTATTTACATAAACACCCTGATGTAGCCGATGCCCTTTTAAAGCGTATTATTCAGTCGGAAAGAGAACGTAAAGATATTGCCGGCATTAAGAAACTGGCAAACGACCGGGCAAAGAAAGCATCCCTGCACAATAAAAAACTGCGCGATTGTAAGGTGCATTTTAACAGCAACCACGAAAAACGTTATGAAACCACGCTCTTTATCACAGAGGGCGACTCGGCCTCAGGTTCCATTACCAAATCGCGCGATGTGGATTGTCAGGCTGTTTTTAGTTTAAAGGTTTACCTTTTAAACTAAAAAC
>JASLGV010000153.1 GCA_030149995.1 Pedobacter sp. | reverse complement strand
TATTGGGGGATATGTTCATGGAAATGAACCTGCACATCACGTAGCATACTTGTATAACTGGACCAACCAACCCTGGAAAACACAGGCGCAGGTACGTCATATTTTAAAAATGCAATATAAACCGACTTCAGATGGATTGGGTGGAAATGACGATTGCGGACAGATGAGCGCCTGGTATATGTTCTCCTCTATGGGCTTTTATCCGGTATCGCCGGGTAACGACGTGTATGCCCTGGGAAGCCCTTCGGTAAACGAAGCAACCATACAGCTGGAGAATGGCAAAACCTTTACGGTAGAGGCCGTTAAGCAAAGCGATAAAAATGTATATGTAGAAAAAGTACTGTTGAACGGACGCTTGTTAAATGAACCATTTATCAGGCATGCAGATATTACAAATGGCGGAAAGCTTACTTTTTACATGTCGGCAAAACCAAAAAAATAATGTAGATTAACAGAATACAACCAGATAAAAACCAACTATTTATGAGAAGAAGGGTATTTATTCAGCAGGCGGGGTTACTCGGTGCTGGCTTAATGGCCTCCAGGCTATCTTTTGCCACTGCTGTTGCGGATGAATTTCCGGTGGTAAGACTGCCGGAAAGCAAAAGACATTTTAAAAGTGAAGCGGTAGAAGCGGCTATTAAAACATTCCGGCAACATGTTCAGAACCCGGAGTTGTGCTGGTTGTTTGAAAACTGTTTTCCCAATACGCTCGATACCACGGTGTATTATACAGAACAGGCCGGCCGGCCGGATACATACGTAATAACAGGCGACATTGATGCCATGTGGTTGCGCGACAGCTCGGCACAGGTATGGCCGTATTTACAGTTTGTAAATACAGATGAACCGCTTAAAAAGCTCCTGGCGGGGGTTATCAACCACCAGACCAGGTGTATTTTGAAAGACCCGTATGCCAATGCTTTTTACAACGATGCCGAGAAGGTAGGCGAGTGGAAGAGCGATTATACCGCTATGAAACCGGGGGTACATGAACGCAAATGGGAAATAGACTCTTTGTGTTACCCAATCAGGCTGGCTTATCATTACTGGAAAAAAACAGGCGATGCAGCACCTTTCGATGCAAACTGGAAAAAGGCCGTTGAAACGACTTTACAGGTTTTTAAAGAACAGCAGCGTAAAACAAATAAAGGCCCGTATCACTTTCAGCGACAAACATCGGCTCCGACAGATTCTTTACCCATGGCCGGCTATGGTTTTCCTGTTAACCCGGTTGGGCTGATTTGTTCTGCTTTTCGGCCAAGTGATGATGCCACGATCTTTCCTTTTTTAATACCTTCTAACTTTTTTGCCGTAGCCAGTTTAAAGCAGGCAGCCGAAATGATTAAGGCTTTACAACCTGACCAGGCCTTGCAAAATAACCTGCTTAACCTTGCAGAAGAGGTACATACAGCCATTTTAAAACATGGCATCGTTAAACATCCCGTTTATGGTAAAATTTATGCTTTTGAAGTGGATGGTTTTGGCAGCGCCTATTTAATGGACGATTCCAATGTGCCGAGTTTGTTAAGTTTGCCATATTTGGGAAGCGTACGTGCCGACGACCCGGTTTACCTGAATACGCGTAAGTTTGCACTTTCAAAAGACAATCCTTATTTCTTTAAAGGAACAGCTGCCGAAGGTATTGGCGGGCCACATGCTGGTCAGGATATGATCTGGCCCATGAGCATTACCATGCGTGCGCTGACTTCAAAAGACGATGCTGAAATTAAGAAGTGTATAGAAATGCTACGTAAAACACATACCGGCAAGGGATTTATGCACGAATCTTTTAATAAAGACAATCCGGCAAATTTTACAAGGGCCTGGTTTGCATGGTCTAATACTTTATTCGGAGAGTTGCTCTGGAAAGTATACCACGAAAAACCGGCACTTCTGAATGCTTAAAACAGAAAATGGCCCCGGCAGATTTACTGCCGGGGCCATTTTTATAATGGTACACTACAGGTCTGGTTAATAACCCAGAATTTTCAGTACCTGTTTACTGTTCTGTTCTTCACCAAACACTTCAAAGTTGAAACTTTCATCGCGGTTGCGGCGGATCAGTACATGTTTAGGGCTTGGCAATAAGCAATGGTGTATCCCACCGTATCCGCTTAATACTTCCTGGTAAGCCCCTGTATGGAAGAAGCCCAGGTATTGTACTTTACGCGTTTTAGGCATAAACACACTGTTCATGTGTGCTTCCTGGTTGTAGTAATCCTGCCCGTCGCAGGTAATACCGCCCAGGTTTACCCGTTCGTATTCTGCATCCCAGTTGTTAATTGGCAGTAAAATATACTTCTGATTCAATGCCCATACATCCGGCAGGTTGGTAATGAAAGAACCATCCAGCATCAACCATCTTTCGCGGTCGTTCTGTTGTTTACGGCCAAGTACTTTGTATAAAATACCCGAAGCTTCTGCAACGGTATATTTACCAAACTCGGTAATAATATCTGGTTCCATAACCTCGTGGATGGCACATATTTCTTTAATACGCTTCACGATTTCATTCACCATGTATTCGTAATCGAAATCGAAAACCAGCGAATCTTTGAATGGCATACCACCACCAATATCGAGGGTATCTAAATCCGGGTTAATCTTTTTGAATTTGCAATAAAGCGTTACATATTTTTCAAGCTCATTCCAGTAGTAAGGTGTATCTGAAATACCTGAATTGATGAAGAAGTGCAGGAGTTTTACCTTGAAATTCGGATTGGTTACAATTTTATTGTTGTAGAAATCAATCACATCTTCAATTCTAACGCCCAGACGGGAAGTATAAAACTGCGAATCGGGTTGCTCTTCTGCAGCAATACGGATACCCAGGTTACAAGGGATATCCATTTCTACCTCATCATCGTACAGGTTAAATTCTTCTTTGTTGTCCAGTACCGGGATGATGTTTTTAAAACCATCGTGAAGCATATCAACAATATACTGCTTGTACTGGTAGGTTTTAAAGCCATTACAGATAATGGTGGTATCTTTTGTTAAAACACCTTTTTTCTCCAGCGCATCCACCATAGGCATATCAAAAGCCGATGAAGTTTCCAGGTGGATGTTGTTTTTCAGTGCTTCTTCTACAATGTGTTTAAAGTGCGAACTTTTGGTGCAATAACAATACTTGTAATCGCCTCTGTAGTTGTTCTTTAAAATTGCGGTTTGGAAAAGAATTTTTGCCTGCTGAATTTTTTTACTCACCATGGGCAAATATGTAAAACGCAGGGGGGTACCATACGTTTCGATCATTTCCATCAGGTTTAAATCCTGAAAATATAATTCATCATCTATAATGTCAAAGCCCTCTTGCGGAAAGCCAACACTCAGATCAAGAAATTCTGAATAACTCTGCATTTATCGTTCAAATAATTTTTGCAAAAATGTAATTTTAAATTGAAAATTAGCCCTTATTCCAAATATTTTTACCGTAGAGAAACGCTTGTATTTACTACAACTTATCAGGGTGAATTGTTTTGGTTGATTGTCAGCTTGTTATCTCGGTAAATTCAAGGTGTTTTTTGAATAAAATTCAGGTGAAAAAAAAGCAATTAAAAGCCGGAAATTATGCAGCAGACAATTGCCGGGTATTTTAGGAGCGGGGATGCTTAAAAATATTTCCCGGGCAGCCTCCAGTTTGGTTAAAAGTTTGCTGCCCGGTTTTGTATGTAATGCTACAGATTTTAAGACTTGCCGGGCAAGTGAATTTCGGCCAGCATACACCGGGCGCTGCCACCACCATTTTTTTCAATGGTATAAAGCGGTGCATAAATTAAGGGATTGTATTGTTCCAGTTTTGAAATTTGTGCGGCAGTTAAAGAACGGTATGCCTGTTCAGACATAACCAGTAAATTTTGACCGTCTTTATTGGAAACCTGCAGCATGTTGCCTGCAAAATGATTCATCTGGTCAAGGCTGATTTCAATAATCTCTTTACCTGTTTCGGTTAATTTCTGGCGGATCTTTTCTTGATCGGCTTTATCCGGTACAGATTCCAGGCAGATTACAGCAAACTGATCTGCTATGCACATCATTACGTTGGTGTGGTAAATGGGGAAACCACCTGCATCTACAGCTGTAAATGTTAGGGCTGTATAACCCGACTGACTGCAAAAATCGTTTAAGACAGTAAGATCGGTGCGTACCGACAGGCAGGCATAAGCTACTTTATAGGTACGGTCCAGGACCATACTGCCGGTGCCTTCCAGAAAAACATGCTTTTGTTCATAAGCACTTAAATCTTTAACCTGTTCGATGGTAAAAGACTGCTCCAGTTTTTGCAGAATATCTTTCCGACGTTCTAAGCGACGGTTTTCTGAAAACATCGGGTAGAGGAATACCGTCCCATCGTTGTGCAGGGAGATCCAGTTGTTCGGGAAAATGGAATCAGGGGTTTCCGGTTCCAGGGTATCATTTACAACGGTTATATCCAGGCCGTTTTTTTGCAGCAGGGCTACAAAATCATCAAATTCTTTTAGAGCGGCCTGTTGTACATCTTTTTCGGCCGATGCTTCCTGAAATTTATTATTTACAGCTGTTTGAACATTGAACTTAAAATCAACGGGCCGGATCATTAGAAGGTGAGAAGTACTTTGCATGGTCTGCATTATAAATTACTTTAGCGGATTAAATATGATCTCTTAAAAGCGGCAGACTCATACAATGGAAACCACCTCTTGCTCTCGATAATTCTGCCGAAGGCATCAGGATCAGCGTATCGGTAAGGGTTTCTGCATCTGCTTTTCCACTTTCCAGATCCTGGATCAGGTCTTTTACATTTACTACGTTGAAACCATTTTCTTTAAAAGCTTCTACTGTTTTATCATTACGATCATAACCCAGTACAACGCCTTCTTTTAAAGCAAGCAAGTTGCAGGAGTCGGTCCACTGCTCTCTTGAATCGTATGGGAACTGGTTGTTGCCGCTGTAGATTATTTTAGTTGGCTCGGTACTGTTCAGATCGTTCTGGCTAATGTCGTTCAGCAGCGCCTCTACATGTTCAAAATATTTCGGTTGGCCGGGGTTGCTTTTACTAAACTGAATGGCGGTGGTTGTTTCCAGTCTTTCAGGTTCTTTTAAAAAGTTAATCGGCTCATGCGGATTGTATTTCGGAGAATGTGCAATGGAATTCAGAATCACCCAGGTATTGCGTTTAACCTGCGTAAAAACGGTGTCCAGGTGCATGTAATCGCGTTTGCTTGGTATTTTTACCACAGTTACTTTTTCTACCACATTGTTATCAAACAGCAATCTGATGGCCTCGTTGGCACCTTCTTCAGAAGTTCTCTCGCTACAGCCAATCAGTACGTGGTTCGGACTCACCATCATTACATCGCCACCTTCTAAAGTGGTCCGGAATTCTGGTTCATCACCCGGTCTTAAAAAGTGCTGGGTTGGATCCGGTATTTCGAGAACATTTTCGCGGTAAGCCTCAAAAATAGGGTGGTTAAAGAAAATATAACGCATCAGGAGGGTTTCCCTAACCCTTGCTTTTTTGGCTGGTTTATTTAATAAAATATGGTTGTTAATGGTGGTGCCCACATCCCGGGTAAAAATTAAATTCGGAATGGGTGCAAAGATCATGGTATCATCCGCCAAGGTACCTGAGATAAAAATTTCTGCCAGTTCCTGTGGTTTGGTGGCTGCCAGTTTCATTTGCAATTTATAGGTGCAACCTTCTATCGCTGCAACCGCTGCAACCAGTTTTTTACGGATAGACTCTTGCTCCAGTATTTCACTTAACAGGTTCTGAACTTCGACGACCGAATCTGAGTTGTGAAAATCCGGGTGATTGGGTTTATAAAATCCACGATCCGAACTTTCTGCATCTACGTGAGCAAGTTTCCCTTTAATTTTTTCGGGATCCAGGAAATACATCAGTAGTTTAACATAATAATCGTACTCGTCTTTACGGATGGTATCGAGGTGCACAATGTCTTCAAAAAGCCAGTCTTGTGCTTTAGAAGGTACTACTTTACCCAGTCCGCTATCCGGACTGTGAATCAATAATTTACGTAATCGGCCAACTTCGGTGTTTACACCTACTTTAAAATCATGGTTCTGCTTGCTCATAAATTGGTATCTCGTATGCAAAGCTATCAGAAATAAACGGAGTATCAAACGCAAAGTCTGGATATGACGTGTACACCACTCAGGTATCTGGTTTAATTCGTGGCGCTATCTTTCAGCTTCCACGTTTTTTATATATTTTTGGACATGAATTTTATTATTGCTGAAACACTCAAGGCTGTAAAGGAACTTTATGGGACAGAATTGGCCGAAGGGTTGATTAATATACAGGAAACACGTAAGGAATTTGAAGGTCAGGCGACGATTGTAACCTTTCCGATTATAAAATATAGTAAGAAATCGCCTGAACAAACTGCGGCAGATTTAGGTGAATACCTTGTTAAAAATTCAGAAAATATTACCGGATTTAATGTGGTTAAAGGTTTTTTAAACCTGAACATCTCGGAACATTATTTTTTATCGTTGCTGAATACAGAAATTCTTAACGATGATTTCGGTGTGTTTAAGCCGAATGGAAAAAAGGTAATGGTTGAGTATTCTTCGCCCAATACCAATAAGCCGCTGCACCTGGGGCATGTCCGTAACAATTTACTGGGCTATTCGGTAGCTGCATTGCTGGAAGCTTATGGCTATGAGGTAATCAAAGTTAACCTGGTTAACGACCGTGGTATACACATTTGTAAATCGATGCTGGCCTGGCAAAAATGGTGCCATGGCGAAACACCCGAAAGTACCGGCTTAAAAGGAGATCACCTGGTTGGGAAATACTATGTGGTATTTGATAAGGAATATAAAAAGGAGATTGATGCGCTGAAAGCGGAAGGGCAAACCGAAGAGGAAGCAAAGAAAAATGCGCCTTTAATTAAAGAAGCGCAGCAGATGTTGCAACGCTGGGAATCTGGCAATGCCGAAGTAATTGCCCTTTGGGAAAAAATGAACAGCTGGGTATACGCAGGTTTTGAAGTTACCTACAAAAATCTTGGGGTAGATTTCGACCAGTTTTATTACGAAAGCAATACCTATTTACTGGGAAAAGATACGGTAGAAGAAGGTCTTGAAAAAGGCGTTTTCTTTAAAAAAGACGATGGTTCAGTATGGATTGATCTAACAGCCGACGGACTGGATCAGAAACTTGTTTTGCGTGCCGATGGTACTTCGGTTTATATTACGCAGGATCTGGGTACTGCTCAGAAAAAGTTCGACGATTTTAAAATGGACGAATCTATCTATGTGGTTGGGAATGAGCAGGATTATCATTTTAAAGTGTTGTTCCTCATCCTGGATAAACTGGGTAAAGACTGGGCAAAAGGACTTTATCACCTTTCTTATGGCATGGTAGATTTACCAAATGGTAAAATGAAGAGCCGTGAAGGAACCGTTGTAGATGCCGATGAACTGATCGAAGACATGGTTGCAACTGCCCGTCAGAAAACAGAAGAACTGGGTAAAATAAACGATTTTACAGACAAATATAAAGAAAGCCTGTATCAGCAGATTGGCCTGGGTGCTTTGAAATACTTCCTGTTAAAGGTCGAACCGAAGAAACGATTGCTGTTTGATCCGAATGAAAGTATCGACTTTCAGGGAAATACAGGACCGTTTATTCAATACACGCATGCCCGTATCAAATCGTTGTTAAGCAAGGCAAATTACGCATTTAAGGTTAACGGCGCTGATTACAATCAATTGCTTCCGGTAGAGGTAGAAATGATTATGTTGCTGGCAAAATATCCGGCAGAGCTGGAAACGGCTGCGAAGGCATACAGTCCGGCAAGTTTGGCCAATTATTTATATGAGCTGGCTAAACTGTTTAATAAGTTTTACCATGAGGTGCCACCAATTGTAAAAACAGAAAACGAAGAAGAGAAGCAGCTCAGACTGAACTTAAGTAAAAAAACAGCCGATATTTTAAAGGCGGGCATGCTGGTTTTGGGTATTACCGTACCCGAGCGCATGTAAGACATGTGGCAGGAACTTATCTGGCTTTGCCTGGCTGCTTTTGCAGCTGGCTTTATAGATGCAATTGTAGGTGGCGGGGGCTTGTTGCAAACCCCCGCCACTTTGCTTATACTGCCTCAATACCCGGTGGCTTCCCTGTTGGGAACCACTAAAATCCCTTCTTTTGCAGGTACAGCTGTTGCTGCCTATAAGTATTCCCGTAAGGTAAAGCTAAACTATAAAGTTTTAGTTTTCTGTGTAATTTGTGCCTTTGGAGGCGCATTTTCGGGTGCTTTTCTGGTAAGCATGCTTGATAACGCTGTTATCCGGCCGGTTATTCTGGTTGTGCTGATCGCGGTAGCGCTTTATACATTTTTTAACAAGCAGTTTGGTGTGCGGCAGGAGCGTAATCACTCCTTAATCAAACAACTTTTTTTAGCCGGCATTTTTGGATTGCTGATTGGTTTCTACGATGGTTTGATCGGGCCCGGGGCCGGATCTTTTCTGGTGTTAATTTTTGTAGCCGTATTGGGTTTCGACTTTATAGGCGCCAGTGCACATGCCAAAATTGTAAACCTGGCAACCAACCTCGCAGCGATCCTGTATTTTAGTTATACCGGACATATTTTATACAAATACGCCATTCCAATGGCTGTTTTTAATGTTGCCGGAGCCACCCTCGGAGCCAGGTTAGCTTTGTTAAAAGGCAATAAATTTATCCGCATCTTTTTCCTGCTGGTTGTTTTTATAACGATTGTGCGATTTGCTTACGATATTTTTCTACGTTAAAATTGTTATATAAAAAATAAGACCGTAGCTGATACAGATACGGTCTTGAAGGATGATCTACCTTAAAAAAGGAGTTAGATTTCTTTTTGTAAGCCTGATTTTAAAGGCACACCTTTTTTCTTCCTGAAACCGGAAAACAGCATCGGGCTTTTAGCTGGTCTTTCATCACCCAGCAGTACGCCCCAGTGTTTGAACATTTCTGTACGGTCGAAAATAATTTTGAGTACTGCAATAATAGGTAAGGCGAGGAACATACCTGAAACACCCGCTATACTTCCGCCAACAAATACACCCAATATGGCAAAGAGGGCATTTATTTTAACCTTTGAGCCTACAATTCTGGGCATCAGAATGTTGTTGTCTAAAAACTGAACAAAAGCAATTACGCCCAGAACGGTAACAACCGGCCATAGTTCTTGCGAAGAAGTTAAAGTAAGCAATACGCCGATAATGTTTCCGATTAAAGCACCTACATATGGAATCAGGTTTAAAAGGGCAAAGATAATTCCGATGAGCAGGGCGTGCTTAATCCCGAACAGCATTAAAATTCCACCCAGTAAAATGGTCATATAACTTATTTGTATCAAAAGACCAATCAGGTAGCTTTTTATCATGTTTTCGGTTTCAAAAACAGCTTCCTTCACTTTAGGATGGTGATCTGATTTAAACCACATAAAGGTAAAACGCAATAAAATATCTTTATAAAACATAATCAGGTAGATGTATATGGGCAGTAAACCAATAAAAACAAATACCGAGCTCAGGGTTACAGCTGCACCACCGGCAACTTTACCGGCCAGGTTTAACAAGTCGTTTCCTTTCTGGTCTATAAATTTAAGCTGTTCGGATGTTGAATAATTCGTTTTGCGGCTTACCCATTCGCTCAGGCTGGTTAGGTGCAGGGAAACGTTTTTCTTAATTTGCGGAAAATCCTTTACCAGGTCGGCCACCTGTGCCGAGAAAAACCATACAAGCAAGGCAACAAACATGGCCACCAGGATAATGGGAATAACAATGGAAAGTGACTCAGGAACTTTTCTGTTGCGAAGAAAACGATAAACAGGCAGCAGCATAATGCTGATGAAAAAGGCCATCAAAATAGGCATAATAATATCCTGTCCGATTACAATCACGGTCACAATGGCAATTAATCCTAATAATTCTATGGCTCTTTTAACCGTAAGAGGAAAATTGTTGGTCATAAAAAGTTTTTTAGTTTCGGATTAAACATACAATGAACCCTAAATGTTTGCTGGTTCATACAGAAACAGCATCATGAAATTTGCTTTAGAAGCAGGGAACCTTAAAAAGATGAGGGGATTTTGATCGTTTTTATGGTAATCAATAAAAATCTTTCAGCGTTATTATTGAATCTGTTATTCAGAATACTTTATAATTGAAAAACAAGGTAAAAAAAGACAAGTGGTTTACTTACAGTAAATTGCTTGTCTTTTTGTGTTGGGCTTAACTATTTATGTTTATAAAACTTTACTTGCCAATACAAAACTTTGTAAAGATATTCTCCAGTAAATCATCGGTTGTAACGGTTCCGGTAATTTCGCCAAGGTAATGTAAAGCTTGTTTAATATCCATCGCTAAAAAGTCAGATGTAACGGGATTGTTTACATTTTCCAGTACACGCTGTAAAGCATTCTGTGTTTGTTTTAAGGCTTCTACATGGCGTATGTTGGTAACCAATGTTTCGCTGGTATTGATGTGATGAAGATTGACCTTGCGCAACAGTGTTTTTTTAAGTTCATCTATTCCGTGTTTATCACGTGCTGAAATAAATTCGACTTCCAGCTGCTTAAATGCATTACGTCCATCTACTTCCAGGAGATCTGATTTATTGACCAGCACCAGGTAAGGAATCTCAAGCTTTTGCAATTCCGCAATCTGCTCTTCAATTTCTGCAATGGCCTGCCCGGGATCTGCCATATAAATAATCAGCTTGGCCTGTTTCATTTTTTCAAGGGTACGTTCCACACCTTTTGCTTCAATAATATCGGCCGTATCAC
>JASLGV010000132.1 GCA_030149995.1 Pedobacter sp. | reverse complement strand
AAATGAAGCAAGACTATGTAGCCAATCAGCTATATAGTCTTGTTTGTTTTTTATAGGATTAACGAAAAGAAAACGAGCTATGGCTGATATTACCTATTATACCAAAGAAGGGTTAGAAAAACTAAAAGAAGAATTACATTTTTTAAAAACGGAAGGTCGTGCTTCCATCGCGAAAGCAATTGCAGAAGCACGTGATAAAGGCGATCTGTCAGAAAATGCTGAATATGATGCAGCAAAAGAAGCACAAGGTTTACATGAAGCTAAAATTGCAAAGCTTGAAGATACATTGGCACATTCAAGATTGCTTGATGAGTCGAAACTGGATGTAACCAAGGTATTGGCTTTATCCATCGTAAAAATTAAAAACGTAAAAAACAATGCCACCATGACCTATCAGCTTGTTGCAGAGAGTGAGGCCGATCTTAAAACCGGGAAAATCTCCGTTAAATCGCCCATTGCGCAAGGTTTATTGGGTAAATCTGTGGGCGAGTTCGCCGAAATTGAAGTGCCGGCAGGTAAAATGCAGTTTGAAATCTTAGAAATTTCCAGATAAAAATAAAGGCTGAAAGCAGGAATAACCGTTTCTGCTTTCAGCCTTAAGCTTCTTAATCGAATATAATTATATATGTCTACTATATTTTCAAAAATTGTTGCCAAAGAAATTCCGGCACATGTTGTAGCGGAAACCGTAGAATACCTGGCTTTTATGGATGTTCAGCCTTTAACAGCAGGGCATGTACTGGTTATTCCCAAGTTAGAACGCGATTATATATTTGACATGGAAGAAGACTTATATGTAGGTCTTTGGATGTTTGCTCAAATAGTGGCCAAAGGTTTGAAAATCGCTTTTCCTTGTAAAAAGGTTGGCGTATCTGTAATTGGGCTTGAAGTACCACATGCACATATTCACCTGATCCCGATGAATGAGGTGAGTGATATGAATTTCAGTAAAGAAAAACTTAAACCAGCTTCAGAAGAACTGGCAGAAGCAGCTGAAAAAATTAGACAAGCCCTGTTAACAGTTTAAAACAACACATCGTGTAAATCCGGGTTCCGGTCAAATACACTTTTTGCAAAAGGACAAAGCGGTAATATTTTAATTTGGTTTTGACGGGCATATTTAACGGCTTCCAAAACCAGTAGTTTACCAACACCTTTACCATTAAAGGCTGGGTTTACCTCCGTATGGTCGATAATTAATTTGTTGCTTCCGGCCCAAACATAAGTCATTTTGCCAGCTACGTTCTGGTCTTCCAATGCTTCAAAATAGCCATTCCGGCTATTGTTTTCCTGTTTGATTTCCATTTGTTTTTTATTTTAAATGAACATTTTGTGGCGGTAAGGGAACAAATTCTGTTTCTCCCGGTACAGGTTCAAATTCCTGTTTAAGCCATTTAAGCTTGGCTTGTTCAATTAAATCGCGGTTGGAGGCAACAAAGTTCCAGTAAATATACCGCTCTTCCGGAAAAGGAATGCCGCCAAAAATATAAACCGTTGTGTTTTCGTGCATGGTAAATGAACAAAGCTTTGCCTCTTTTGAAACCAAAATGTGCCTGGGTTCGTAAAGGTGTCCTTCGCTTTCAATTTGTCCATCCAGAATATAAAGTGCGCTTTCCCCGAATAATTCATGACCAATGTTTACCTCGCATTTTTCCTTCGTTTTTAACTCAATAAAATACAAAGGACTGTAAACCGGAACAGGCGATTTTTTACCCAACACTTCGCCGGCAATCAGCTTAAAGTGTACGGAGCCTTGTTCCCAGGTTGGAATATCCTGCTCATCAGCATGAAAAAAGGAAGGAGCCATTTGTTCCTGATCTTTTGGTAAGGCCACCCAGATTTGTAAGCCATGTAAATGCTTATCACTCTGACGCAAATAAAGAGGGGTCCTTTCAGCGTGTACAATACCGCTTCCGGCAGTCATCCAGTTTACTTGTCCGGGTTTAATTTCAACTTCGGTACCCAGGCTGTCTTTATGGATAATGTTGCCTTCAAAAAGATACGTTAAGGTAGAAAGGCCAATATGCGGATGTGGCGGTACATCTAAATTCTGGTGGTTACTCATGGCCGCAGGGCCCATGTGGTCGATGAAAGAAAAGGGGCCTACCATTCTTTTTTCCCGGAACGGAAGCAGGCGCCCCACCATAAAGTTCCCAATATTTGCAGGTCTTTCTTCTATAATCAGCTGGATATTCGACATGGCTTTTAAAGCTTTTTTATACCATCTAATTTAACCAAAGGGATTAGAATACGGAAATAAAAAAGGAGAAAAAGTAATTACCTGTCTGATAAGCAGAAGTGCTTGCCAGACAGGTAATACAGCTGGTTTATACCAATTGGCCCAAGGCTTCTTTGCTAAATCCATGAAGTGCAGTTGTGTTACCGCTTTTAATTTTTTCTGTCCATTGCGGATCGGCCAGGAGGGCACGACCAACGGCAACGAGGTCAAAATCACCACGATCCATTCTGCGTTCCAGTTCATTTAAATCAGTTGGTTCTGAGCTTTGTCCGGCAAAAGCGCCGAAGAAATCACCACTCAAACCAACAGAACCTACCGTAATGGTTGCTTTTCCGGTTAATTTTTTAGCCCATCCGGCGAAGTTGAGATCAGAGCCTTCAAATTCAGGTTCCCAGAAACGGCGTTGCGAGCAATGGAAAATATCAATACCTGCATCAGCCATTGGCGTTAACCACTGTTCCATTTCTTCGGCCGTTTTGGCCAGTTTAAAATCGTAGGCAGCTGGTTTAAACTGCGATAACCGGATGATGAGCGCAAAATCTTCACCCACACGTTTACGCACTTCTTTAATTACTTCTACAGCGAAGCGGCTGCGCTCGGCCAGGGTTTTACCACCATAAACATCCGTACGGTTGTTGGTTGCATCCCAGAAGAACTGGTCGATCAGGTATTGGTGTGCGCCGTGAATTTCTACGGTATCAAACCCCAGGTTTTTAGCATCGGCAGCGGCCTGTCCGAAGGCAGCAATGGTATCGGCGATGTCTGCATCAGTCATGGCTTTTCCATTTTCAAATCCTGGTCTGTTCAATGTAGACGGTCCTTCGAAAGGTGCATTTGGCAACCAGCCCGAAGCATGGTTTTCCATTACGCCCATGTGCCAGATCTGTGGTCCCATTTTTCCACCAGCCTGGTGAACACGGTCGATTACCTTTTTCCAGCCGGCTAATGCCTGCTCTCCATAAAAATGAGGTACACTCGGATCGTACGACGCTGCCGGGCGATTGATAACGGTCCCTTCTGATAAAATTAAACCTACTTCAGCAGCGGCTCTTTTTTCATAATAAGCAGCTACGTCATCTGTAGGAATGCCATCAGGCGAAAAGGCACGTGTCATCGGTGCCATTACGATGCGGTTTTTAATATTCAAAGATTTAAGGCTAAAAGGCCTGAATATACTTTTGTCGTTCATATGTTTATAATTCTGTATTTACAATGTTGTGTAGTTTTTTGAATCCGGCTTCATTTCTTTTGTAAAAGGTCCACTGCCCGATACGGGTAACTTCTACCAGTCCTACTCTTTGCAGCAAAGAAAGGTAGGCCGAAATGGTACTTTGTGTTAAGCCGCTCTTCTGTTGAATCTGACCCACACAAACCCCAGTCTTGTCAAAATCAGCATTGGGTTGCGGTTCAAAATGTGCTTCCGGCGATTTTAACCATTGCAGTATTTGCAACCGTGTTTTGTTTGATAATGCCTTGAAAATTTCTACCTGATCCATGGCACAAAGATATATCGGTTTTTCTCGATATGTCTTTGTGATAATTAAAGATTACTTTCGGATGAATGTGATGATTTTGGTCGTTGTATTAAGATATCGTTAAAAAATGTTAAAATATCGTTAGAAAATGTTAGGATTTAATTTAAACAATTGCTTAAATTCGTTTAATCATTAACCAAATGCATATCTATAAATCATTAACTGATAACGATCTCTATTGCCTCATGCAGGATGGGGATCGCCGTGCATTTGAAGAAATATATGCAAGATTTAATGGTTTACTTTATGTATATGCCTGCAAGTTAATTCAGGACCGCGATGAGGCGCAGGATGTTGTACAGGAAATATTTGTTTATCTCTGGAGCCACCCGGAAATTGAAATTCAATCCCAGCTTTCAGCATATTTGTATACGGCGGTACGGTATAAGATTTTCGATTGTATAGATAAAAATAAAACCCGGAACAATTACCTGTCATCTTTAGCAGATTTTACAGAAAGGGGTCATTGTATTACAGATCATCAGGTGCGCGAAAAGGAACTGGCCCTGCTGATTGAAAAAGAGATAAACCTGTTACCGCCCAAAATGCGGCAAATATTTCTGATGAGCAGGCAGGAACATTTATCGCAGAAAGAAATTGCAACCCTGCTACAGTTATCTGATAAAACCGTAAAAAAACAAATCGGAAATGCTGTTCGCCTGCTTCGTCTTAAATTAACTTCGCTACTCGTTCTTGTACTCGTACTCCTTCAGTATTAAAATTAAATTTTCAGCTTTCCTGGTATTTTTATCCATTAAATCGAAATAAAAAAAATGCCTTTTTACATTTAAAAACACCTTTTTTATTTTTTTTAAAAAATA
>JASLGV010000160.1 GCA_030149995.1 Pedobacter sp. | reverse complement strand
CTGTCCGGAACAGAAGCAGATTACGTCACACTGGGGCCTTTTGCCATGAACACAACAGAATCAAATAGTCATAATCTATTAAGTCTGCAAAACTATATAGACATCATAAACACCCTTAAAGAAAGCAATCAACAATTCCCTATTTTAGCCGTGGGTGGTATCCAGATTGAAGATGTACAATCTCTTATGCAAACCGGAATCTATGGTATAACCGTTTCTTCAGCTGTGCATCAGGCACCAGACTTTATTTCAGCCTACAGTGATTTTTACGATGCCGTTAAAAAGTAGCTGCATCTTCACACATAAACCCATTCTTATATGGGTTGCTTTTACATTTTACATAGCATAGCCCAAAATCAAACCTTTTACACGTAAAAATACTTAAGCTTTTTACACCGCAAAGGCACTGCGCATGCGATACTTGATCCGAAATTTTTATATTCGCAGCATGTCCTCACACCATATAGTAAAAGAAAAACAAGAGCCCGCCCTTTATATAGATGCGCTGGGAAGTTTTAGCGAAGAACTGCTTGGTCAGTTGCTGGAATGGAGCCCGACTTTGCTGGTTCATGCAGAAAGTTACGATAAAATTCTTTCGCTGGGTTTAAAAGTTGATGTACTGGTAAACGGTCCGGACGAAGTTATTTCGCAAGAAAACACCAAACTGATCCAGGGTCCGGCCGATGCCTTTATGGTGGCCATGAACTACCTGACAGAAGAAAAATATCCGGCCGTAAACGTGGTTACAGATCGGTTCGACCTGGAAAAATTCGGAGGTTTTAATGATCGGATTAATCTTGTTGTATTTACCGAAAAGGCCAAATATTACACCGTAAGAACGGGCTTTTCCATCTGGAAACCTGCCGGCAGCCAGTTCAATATTTTAGGAAACAGCTATCTGGAAGTAACCAATCTGCAACAGGAAACAGAAGATATTTTTAAAGTAGTAAAGGATGGGTTTGTAACCTTTACTTTCTCAGGAGCACCAATTTTTATCAGCGAACAATTATGATTACTCTAAAAAAAGCCAAAGAAGAAGATATTGAAATCATCCAGGAGATAGCAAAAAATACCTGGCCTTCTACCTACCTGCATATTATAGGCCAGGAGCAAATCGATTACATGCTGGATATGATGTACAGCAGGGGCGCCTTACTCAAGCAATTTATGGAAGGGCATACTTTTCTGATTGCCGAAGAAAATGAAATTCAGTATGGTTTTGCCGGGTATTCGATTGTTGATGAAGAAAATCGCATTTATAAGTTGCACAAATTATATGTACTGCCTTCTGCACATGGAAAGGGTGTAGGCAAGCTCTTAACAAATGAAGTTTTTCAGCAGGTACGGGATGCCGGCGGGCATGCCTTACAACTCAATGTAAACAAACACAACAAGGCAAAAGATTTTTATTTAAAAGCCGGCTTTACCATTAAAGAATCGGTTAAACTGGATATTGGGGGTGGCTATTTTATGGATGACTATGTAATGGAAATCCCCATTAAATAATAAAAAAACTAAAAGGGGGTGTAAGTACTGTATACTTACACCCCCTTTTTATGTAACCGGATTTACTTATTGTTTCAATTTTGGTATACGCGTTGGCGTATCTGTTCCGTTTACAATGGTTATGGCACTTTTCGCAATGGCCTTAATGGTTGATAAAATATTCTCTACATCCAGAGTACTATATTCATCTTTCACCGTGTGATAGAGTTTATCTATATCAATCTGATCGGTACTGATGGTATGTGCCGGCACACCTAAAGCGGCCAATGTTGCATTATCACTTCTGTAAAAAAGATTTTGCTTGATATAGGGATCGGGATGGAAGGTAAACTCTGTACCTTCTAAGTTTTTCTGTAAGATCTTACCAAAGTCAGATTTCTCATAACCGGTAATGAAAGCCGTATTTTTTCCGAATTTAGAATCTTTACCAATCATTTCAATATTAAACATGGCAACCACTTCATCCGGATTTAATTTTTCCGAAAAATAACGGGCACCATAACCACCAATCTCTTCTGCTGTAAAAGCAACAAAGATCAGGGTACGCTCATTGTTTTTCAGAGTCTTATAATATTTGGCAAGAGCAATCATGGCTGTTGTACCCGAAGCATCATCATCTGCACCATTCGCAATACTATCACCTTCTACGGGTTCGATAATCCCTAAGTGATCGTAATGACCAGAAAAAACAACCAGTTCTTTAGCTTTTGATTTACCCGGTATTACACCGGCCACATTAAACAAAGGCATTTCGCGTATCTTGTTTTTAAATTCGGCTGTAAAATCTCCCGTTACGGCATCTTTACCCAGGATAAAAATTTGTACAGCAGATTCAGCCGCTAAATCATTTTTATCGACTGTTACCGGTTTGCTGAAATGATCTTTATATCTTTTAAAATTATCCGCAAACTTTGCGTCTACCAGCACGACCTGGTTTTTACCTGAGCTTAAAGCCTCTTTGAACTGATTTACAAATGGTTTCTCCAGATCAAGTTTTACAACGGTTGTATTTCCATTATTAAGGGAAATGTTCTCCTTGTTCAAGCCTGAAGCAAATACGTTTTCTGCCGGCACTTCCTGACCTTCTATCTTTACGGTGCTGCTTAAATTTGAAACCTGAAATTTGCTAAAAGACTGGCGAAAAGTTTTCTCACCTGGCAATGGCTGCAGGCCTATTTTTTTAAATTCCGATTCGATAAATTTGGCAGCCTTATCTATACCTGGCGTAAAGGTTGCACGTCCCCGCATCTCATCGCTGCTTAAGGTTTTAATTAACCGGTCTACATATTCACGGTTAATAATCTGATCGATGTTTTGTGCCCGAAGCGGTTGCAAACCTGCCAGCGCAAGAAAACTAAATAGAAAAATCTTTCTCATGTATTGTTTGTGTTAAAAAAACCTGCCGTTAAATACAGGGTCATAATGGGTATTTAGGTATTATGTTGATACAATTACTAATGAATTTGCGAATTTAACCAGTTGTTTCTGAAAAGTTGCATAGCCGGTGTTAAAACCTGCCCGGTTTTTTCAATGGAAACAATTTCAAAAGCCGGGTTTTCTTCAAACCGCAGCCTGATACTCTTTTCAATGCCCCTGTATACATATTTCACTTCAACTTCATCGCCTGGTTTATGTGCGTTTGTAAGCTGATCCAGGCTTTGCTGATCTTTAATTTCCTGCCCGTCAACAGACAGAAGCACATCACCTGCATCCAATCCGGCTTTATAAGCAGGTGTGCCTATATTGGTTGGCGGCATGCTGGCCTTTCCATTGGTAAAAGTAAGCCGCCCAATTCCCGAATAGGCTTTACCCGGACTGGCTTTTCTGAGTACAAAACCAGCCTTTAAAAGTAAAGCTGCATAGTCGTTTTTAGC
>JASLGV010000101.1 GCA_030149995.1 Pedobacter sp. | reverse complement strand
ATTGGCTGGGTGAGAAACAAATTCCTTTTTCGCTCGTTTTTACCAAGGCCGATAAACAAGGTACCACGCTTACCGCCAAAAATGTAGCGGCCTTTAAGAAAAAGCTGGGTCAGTGGTTTGAAGAAATTCCGACTACCATCGTGACTTCTTCAGAAAAACACACCGGAAAAGAAGAGGTACTAAATTTTATCGAAATTGTAAATAAAGACTTTGTTCAACCCGTTTTAAATAGACCGTAACAAATGGTGCACTTCCCTGAAAAGACAAGTGCCCAACATTATCATTAGATTTTTTACATTTTCTGAAATGAAAAAATATTTTTCACTCGTATTATTTGCGCATTCTATTTTTGCACTTCCATTTGCCATGATTGGTTTCTTTCTGGGCGTAACCACAACAGAAAATCCTTTTTTATGGTATAAACTGGTTCTTGTATTGCTTTGCATGGTATTTGCCCGTAATGCGGCCATGGCATTTAACCGTTACCTGGACCGCAACATTGACGCAAAAAATCCACGCACCAAAATGCGTGATATACCCGCAGGCCGCATCTCGCCAGAGGCTGCCCGTGCCTTTGTAATTATAAACTGTATCGGTTTTATTATAAGTACCTACTTTATTAATCACCTGTGCTTTTACCTTTCGCCGGTTGCACTTTTTGTGGTGTTGTTTTACAGCTATACCAAACGTTTTACAGCGCTCTGCCACCTGGTATTGGGCCTTGGCCTCTCGCTTGCACCCATTGGCGCTTATATTGCGGTTACCGGTTCATTTGCCCTGGTTCCGGTACTTTACTCCTTTGCGGTATTGTTCTGGGTAGGTGGTTTTGATATTATTTATGCCCTTCAGGACGAAGATTTCGACCGTTCAGAAAACCTGCATTCCATTCCTTCTGTTCTGGGTATCAAAAATGCCCTGAATGTGTCTGTTGTATTGCACGTCCTTTCTGCAGCCTGCGTTATTTTACCTGTTTTCTTAATGCCACATACTTTTAGCTGGGCGTATTACATTGGTATTGCTTTTTTCTGCTTTGCGCTTACCTATCAGCACTTATTGGTAAAACCAACCGATATAAGCCGGGTTAACAAGGCTTTTGCAACCACCAACGGAATTGCTTCCGTAATTTTTGCGGTGTGCTTTTTGATTGATGCTTTTATCAGAACCCGGTAACGGTGCGCTTCTCAACTTTATTATTTCGCAATTTAGAACTAAAAAAACATGAGCTTAACCATTCATAAAAAACCAAGAAAATATATTCCGCAGGATTTGACCATTACCTGGGAAAACCTGGAACCCATTTTTACAGAACTGCAAAACCGGGAGATAAACAGTGCCGAAGAACTGGAACGCTGGTTACAGGACCGTTCGGAACTGGAAGCAGCTCTTGAAGAAGATTTTGCCTGGAGATATATTAAGATGAGCTGCGATACGAGTAACGAGGCACTGGTACAGAGCTTTCAGTATTTTGCGACTGAAATTGAACCCAAAACAGCTCCCCTATCCAACGAACTGAATAAAAAGTTTTCTGCAAGTCCTTATTCAGATGAACTGGATAAAGAAAAGTTCTTTGTATACAGCCGTGGCATTAAAAAGGCCTTAGAGCTTTATCGCGATGAAAACATAGAACTGTTTACCGCCTTACAGGTTAAACAACAAAAATACCAGGCCACAACAGGCGCCATGAGCGTTGAAATAAATGGCCGGGAATATACGCTTGAACAGGCATCCATACTGGTCAAAGACCTGGACAGAAGCGTGCGCGAAAATGCCTGGAAAACCATTCAGCAGCGCCGTTTGGTAGACAAAGATGAATTAAACATTCTTTTTGACGAACTCATTAAACTGCGTAACCAGGTTGCCCTGAATGCCGGTTTTGAAAACTACCGCGATTACATGTTCCAGGCATTGGGTCGTTTTGATTATACGCCTCAGGACTGTTACGATTTTGCCAATGCCATCGAAAAAGAAATTGTACCGATTTTAAAAGAACAGGCAGAGAAACGCCGCGAAGCCTTGAAACTGGAAAGCCTGAAACCATGGGACACAGAAGTAAGTGTGAGTGGTAAAGCTGCCTTGAAACCTTTTAACAACGGCGCTGAACTGATTGATAAAAGCATTGCCTGCTTCAACGCAATTGACGAGCGTTTAGGTTCTAAACTGGCCATTATGAAAGCCAATAATCTTTTCGATGTGGAAAGTAGAAAAGGCAAAGCCCCAGGTGGATACAACTATCCGCTGGCTGAAACGGGTGCTCCTTTTATCTTTATGAATTCTGCCAATTCACTACGTGATCTAACCACCATGGTACATGAAGGTGGACATGCAGTACACACATTTTTAACGGCCAACCTGGAATTAAACGACTTTAAACATTGTCCTTCGGAAGTGGCAGAGCTTGCCTCGATGAGCATGGAGCTGATTTCAATGGATAACTGGCATGTTTATTTCGATCAGGAAGAAGACTTAATAAGAGCCAAAAAAGAGCAACTGGCAGATGTATTGAAAACCCTGCCATGGGTAGCGGTGATCGACCAGTTTCAACATTGGATTTACACCAATCCGGAACATACGGCTGCTGACCGCGAAGAAACCTTTAAACAAATTTACAACCGCTTTGGTGCCGGATTTGCAGACTGGACAGACCTGGAACAATCTTTCGGAAACGTTTGGCAGAAACAGTTACATTTATTCGAAGTACCTTTTTATTATATAGAATATGCAATTGCACAATTAGGTGCAATCGCTGTATGGAAAAATTATAAGGAAAATCCCGAAAAAGCATTATCGCAATATTTAGATGCTCTTGCTTTGGGATATACCAAACCGATTAATGAGATCTATGAAACGGCTGGTATCAAATTTGATTTCAGTGCAGGCTATATCAAAGAGCTGGCAGATTTCGTAAAAACGGAACTCGAAAAACTGGGATAATCTTGTATCCTGATTAATAAGAAAGTCGCGGCTATAAACCGCGACTTTTTTGTTTTTATTAATTATAGAGGAGAAAGCAGCATTAAAAAGTAAAACTCAAATTAAGCTTCAACAGGATCTTTCTTTCTGATTTTCAAAATCACAAACATCACCAGCAGCGACAAAACAATCATAATAAAATAACTGTGACTGAGGTTTCGTTCATCTTTTGCCGGCACCACATTTACAATGGCATAACTTAAAAAAGACACAATTACATACGTAAAGCCTCCGGTTAGCCCGCCGGCAATACCCGCATTTTTAGGGAATTTGCCCAGGCAAAAGGTAAAGTAGTTGTTAAAGGTATAACCCGCCCCAACATGGATGATAAATGCAAAAAAGATGAGGGAATACAGGTTTGAAACAAATGAAAGGCTGAGCATCATGATTAACACAAATGCAAGCTGCATAACCGAATTAACTGCCAGCCTTCTAAAAAACGGCTTGTTAATGGTTGCTTTGCCAATAAACCCGCCTACCATCCAGGCAAAACCAAGTACCAGCGAACTGTAACCTGCTATAACAGGCGATAACTGCAATTCGTGTTCTATAATGAAAGGTCCCGTCATGTTGTAAACCATTACCATACAGTAAGCAAGTCCAAGCATTACAATACCGAGTGTAAAGCTGGGTGTTTTAATCATGTCTTTATAAATGGAAATGATTTTGGTAAAATGAAAATCTGTAAAATGACGGAGTGTTTCGCCACTGAAAATAAACTCCAGCAAAGCAAAAACGAGTGCAAAACCCGCAAGAAAATAGAAATTAGATTCCCAGCCAAAGGCGCTGTGCAGGTAACCTCCAATAAAAGGTGCTACAATCGGGCCTGTAGACCAGATAATAGAAAACAAGCTTAAATAGTGTTTCAGCTGATCGCCGCTAAACAAATCTACAAAATAGGCACGTTTGGCCACTACAATTGCACCAACCGTTAGCCCATGAATGATGCGCATGAGGTAAATAAGATAGATATTATGGGTGCTGGCAATAACAATACTGGCTAAAGCAAAGATCACCAACGACATTAAACAGATTTTATAACGGCCAAAACTATCCAGTACACTTCCGATAAAAAGTTGGGAAACGCCATAACTAATCAGGAAAAGGCTCAGTGTAAACTGCACATCAACACTGCTTACATGCATGGTTCCGGCCATGGTTGGCAAAGAAGGAATGTAAATATCTGTTGCAAAGCCCGATAAGGGAAGCAATGCAAAAGCAAGTATGGTGGCTATATTCTGATTTTTTGTCTGAATGTATTTGATATCGGTACGCACAATGCTCATGGCAATTTTATTAAAAATGAAAGAACCCGGAATTAAAAAATTTGCCCTTCAAGACCAGGTTCTATTTGTGTGCAAAATTACAGTATTGGGATTTTGCTGAACTTTATTATTCAAACAGATCATTATACAATTCAAACAAAAATCTCTTTAGAAATACTCGGGGTTAAACCTGTTTGCTTTTTAAAGAAAATATGGAAGTACGAAGGGTACTCAAAACCCAGTGCATAGGCAATTTGAGCAACATCCCAATTGGTATATTTAAGCAAAGCAATAGCCTCTCTGGTAATTCTTGAAGCAATGAGTGCAGTCGTTGTTTTACCGGTAACCTCCTTAACCGACCGGTTGAGGTGATTTACATGAACGGATAAACGCTCGGCAAAATGATTGGCTGTTCTTAGCTGAAGTGCTTTATCTGGCGAATCAATCGGGAATTGCCTTTCAAGAAGCTCCATAAATGTATGGGTTAACCTGGCCGACGCACTTAATTTATTTTCCGGATGATGATCGTGTTGCATTTTAACCAGCTCGTGGATCATTAATTCAAGATAATTTCTCAGCACTTCATATTTATACGTATAAGTGCTGCTTATTTCCGTCATCATCTTTTTAAAAATATCTGCAAAAACCTGCTGCTGAACATCATCCACAAACAACAAGGTTGTATCTTGTGCTTCCAGCAGGGAAATATGCTGCCCGGTTAAATGACCACTTGCAGCCGTTAAAAAAGATTCGTTAAACAGACAAAACCAGCCGTTTTGCTCTTCAGATAAAGCTTCCCAGGCATAAGAGAGCAGCGGACTGGCAAAAAGAATTGCCGGCTTGTTAACTTCAACAATTTTGTCGCCATAATGCAGCCGTCCAACACCAAGAATAAAAGAAATTTTATAATAATCACGCCGGCTAAAGGGTGTTTTCTGAAAGCACATTTCCCGTGTAAAAACATTAAAATGCCCCCTGCCTGTCTGATCCGGTACCTGATAGCCCGCTACCCGGTTGGATATGCTGGCATAAAATGCTTCGAGTGATTCTGTTTTCAACTTTATAAACTATAAAATTCAAACAAAATTAAATGCTTTATCTGGCACGCTGGTAATTTCACTGTAATAAAAAAGCAATGCCCCAAAAAAGCATCTATCGAAAAAAACGGTTTTATGCAGGTATGTAATGAAATTTATATAGACAGGTAGAACTTTTTAAAACATATTTTTTTAAGTTTGAGGGATTCAACAACCAAACAAAAGATGTTCGAAAAGTTATTCAGAAAGAAATCCATCTCCAAAATATTGCAGGATGCCGAAGCGGGTTATGGCGACCATGAATCGTCGCTCCATAAAACCCTGGGTGTACGCGATTTAACAGCATTTGGCATTGCCGCAATTATTGGTGCAGGTATATTCAGTACCATTGGAAAAGCCAGTGCAGATGGTGGTCCGGCGGTAATTTTCCTGTTCATCTTTACAGCTGTTGCCTGTAGTTTTGCAGCCTTTGCTTATGCGGAATTTGCCTCAATGGTACCTGTTTC
>JASLGV010000100.1 GCA_030149995.1 Pedobacter sp. | reverse complement strand
ATATGGATTCGAAACAGAAAGAACAAACTTATTGGGTCGTTTAGACTGGAACATCAACGACAACAACCGTTTTAACATTCGCGGTAGTTATGTAAAAACCAAACAACCTTCATTTGTAAGTACTTCAAGAAGTCCGCTGGGCGCATTCCCGGGTGGTGGTTCGAGAACAGGAAATACAGCGCTGACCTTTAAAAACTCAAACTACTATCAGGAAAGCAATTTATATTCTATTACTGCCGAGTTGAACAGCAAAATCTTTAACCGTTTTGCCAACACTTTACGTTTATCTTACACCAACCAGAACGACCCAAGAAGTTCGGACAGTGATCTGTTCCCATTGGTTGATATTTTAAAAGCAGACGGTAATACGGCTCCAACACCTTTTACGACTTTCGGTTATGAGCCATTTACCTACGGAAATATCAGAGATGTACAGGTTTACTCGTTAAACGACTATGTAAACTGGACTGTTGGAAAACACAACTTTACCGCAGGTTTCCAGGGTGATTACAGTGTAACCAAAAACGGATTTCAACGTTTCGGAACAAGTTATTATACGTTTAACTCGTGGGATGACTTTAAAAACGGTGCAAAACCAATTGAATTTGCACAAACATATTCACTGACGCCTAATTATGAGCAGGCTTTCCCAACGTATAAATTCTGGCAGTTCTCCGGATATTTACAGGATGAATTTTCAGTTACAGACCGCTTAAGGGTAACCGGAGGTCTTCGTTTGGAACTGGGTACATATCCAAATATTTTACAGGAACACCCATTGGTATCTGAACTTACTTTCCAACATGGAGAGCGCTTAAATACGGCTACTTTACCTAAATCAAGACTTTCTCTTTCTCCACGTGTTGGATTTAACTGGGATGTTAAAGGAGACCGTTCTATCCAGTTAAGAGGTGGTGCCGGTATTTTTATGGGTAGAATTCCAAACGTATGGATCGTAGCGCAAGCTGGTGATGCCGGTATGCTTCAGATTACAGAAACCTATTCAGGACAAAACAACACGCCTGGTCCATTCAATCCGAATGTAGGCGCTTACCGTCCGGCAACACCTCCGGTAGCCGGAACTGTATTGCCAAACCCAATTACGGTTATGGATAAAAACTTAAAAATGCCTTCGGTATTTAAAACAAGTTTAGCGGCCGATTTCAAACTTCCTGGCGGCCTGGTTGCAACCGTTGAAGGTATCTACAACAAAGATTTACGTACCTTATTATTCCGCAATGCAAACTTAGTAGATCCGCAGCCTTTAAATGTTGCCGGTTATCCGGATAACCGTTTAATCTATCCAAATGCGGCAACAGATAAATTTATCAACCCGATCTTAAATGGTAAAGCCGTTCCGAACGGTACAGTGGTTCCGGGTGGTTCAACCGTTAGACAGCCAGATGCGTTTAACGTAATTGTACTGGGTAATTCAAATAAAGGATACTATTATTCATTATCAGGTTCACTAAGCAAACGTTTCGATAACGGATTTGGTGCTTCAGTTTCTTACATCAGAAGTGTTGCAAAAAGTCTTTATGAAGGAAGCGGCGATCAGACCCTTTCTGCATGGCAGGCTACAAGCAGTGTAAATGGTGCCAACAACCCTACTTTAGGTTACTCGGGTTTTGTTTCACCAGACCGTATCATTGCTTCGGTTTACTACCGCAAAGAATTCTTTAAACATTTAGGTACACAAATCACCTTAGTATTTGATGGTTCTAACGGCCGTACTTCTTACACCTACTCTACAGATATTAACAGAGATGGTGTTGGTGGCGACTTAATTTATGTGCCAAAGGATCCTTCAGAAATCACGTTCGTTCCTTTAACCATCGGTTCGGGTACTGAAGCCATTACGTATACAGCAAAACAACAAAGTGATCTGTTCTTCCGCTTTATCGATCAGGATAAATACCTGCGTGGAAGAAAAGGAAAATATGCAGAGCGTAACGCTGTAATTACACCTTTTAATGGTAAATTTGACTTCAAGTTTTTACAAGATATCTTTACAAATGTGGGTGGTAAACGCAACACCATTCAGTTCAGCATTGATATTAAAAACTTTGGAAACCTGTTGAACAAAGATTGGGGCATGCAAAGAAGTTTTGGTACAACCTCTATCTTAACACCAACAAACGTTTCTGCTTTAGTTCCTGGCGGTACAACAAAACCTACTTTCAGAATACAAACCGATCGTAACTTCCCGATCGTAAACGGTACAAGAGATGTGGTGGGCTATTCATCAACGTATGAAATGCAGTTTGGTTTCCGTTACATTTTTAATTAATTCAATTTATTTACCTGAGGGAAAGTCCATATGGGCTTTCCCTTTATTTGTTTAAACACATGTTTAAAAAACTATTGTTTCCATCACTACTTACCGTGCTGAGTCTGATGTTGATCTCCTGGGGCGTAATCGGCCACCGGGCCATTGGAAAAATTGCCGAAAACCATTTAACCGGCAACGCCAAAAAAGCGGTTAAAAATATATTGGGAAATGAGCGCCTGGCCATGGTAAGTACCTATGCCGACGAAATCAGACCGTATCCGCAATTTGCTTATACGGCCCCATGGCACTATGTAAACCTGCCTTCGGGACTGAGCTTTCAGGCGTTTAGCACGCAGGTAAAATCAATGGACAAGCCAAATATTTATAAGGCTTTGCTTAACTGCATCAGCGATCTTAAAGATGCTTCCAAAACCAAAGAAGAACATGTATTTGCTTTAAAGTTTCTGGTACACCTGGTTGGCGACCTTCATCAGCCTATGCATACCGGTCATTCTGAAGATGCGGGTGGCAACGCCGTAAAAGTAAAACTGATGCGCAAAGAAACCAACCTTCATGGTTTATGGGATAGCGGATTAATTGATTATACCGGCATGTCTTACCAGGAGCTGGCCGCAGATTGCGATGTACTCGACAAAAAAGAAGCTAAAAACTGGAACCAGGACGACATTATTAAATGGGCTTACGAGTCTTACCAGATCAGCGAACAACTGTATGCCGAGGCGGCCCAAAATACTGACTTCGATTACAGCTATTACCCAAATCACGCAGAAATCGTGAAAAAAAGAATTGGCGAAGCGGGTATGCACCTGGCCGCTATCCTTAATGAAATTTACAAATAAATATCAGAATGAAAACAATCAAGTTTCAACTATCCCTCCTGGCACTTGCGGCACTACTCCTTGCTCAAAAGCCCGTACAAGCACAAACCGATACCGTACAGCATGTTGTACAAGGCCGTAAAAATACTGCTGCACAAATAAAAAAACCATACGTTATTTTGATTTCGGCCGATGGTTTCCGTCACGATTACGCAAAGAAATACAATGCTGAAAACCTGCTCAGGTTAAGTGAAAATGGTGTGCAGGCCGAGTCTATGATTCCAAGCTATCCTTCTTTAACTTTCCCGAACCATTACAGCCTTGCAACGGGTATGTATCCAGCACACCATGGTCTGGTTAACAACAGTTTCATCGACCGCGAAAGCGGTGAAAAATATTCGATGGGTGCCAAAGCAAAAGTAAGAGATGGAAAATGGTATGGTGGCACACCACTATGGGTTTTAGCAGAGCAACAAAACATGGTTGCCGCCAGTATGTTCTGGGTTGGTTCGGAAGCCGAAATTAAAGGCATAAGACCAACTTATTATTACGATTATACCGAGCAGATCAGTGTTGAAAAAAGAATAAGCATTATTAAAAACTGGCTGAGCCTGCCGGAAGAGAAAAGACCGCACCTGATTACGTTTTACGTTTCGGAGCCGGATCATGCAGGTCATAGTTATGGTCCTGACGCACCTCAAACAGAGCGTGCAGTAAAAATGATCGATTCTGCCGTCTTTCAGTTAACAGAAGCCATTAAACCACTTGGCCTTCCGGTTAACTATATCTTTGTTTCGGATCATGGGATGACGGCTGTAGACCGCGAACACCCGATTGCAACGCCCAAAGCCATTGATACCGCCAAATACATCATTGCTTCTGCAGGTACAATGATGGATATCCACGCCAAAAACAAGGCAGATATTATGCCTTTGTATGAGCAGTTAAAGAGCAATGAAAACGGATACAAAACTTACCTGAAAGAAAACATGCCTGCGCACCTGCATTACAGTGCATCAGACGACCGCATGAACCGCATTGGCGACATCATTTTAATTCCGGAATGGCCATTGGTATTCTCGAACCGCAAACCTGGTATCGGGCATCATGGTTTTGATCCTTCTGTTGTAAAAGATATGCATGCTTCCTTTTTGGCCTGGGGCCCGGCCTTTAAAAAGCAGGTAAAAATTCCGGCGTTTGAAAATGTAAACGTATATCCGCTTATTGCACGCATTTTAGGTTTGTCTTACACAGAGCAAATCGATGGAAAAATAGATATCTTACAACCGATTTTAAAAAAATAACCACAGATGAAAAGATTATTCTTAATTATTGTTGCAGTATTTGCTTTCCTTACGGGATATAGCCAACAATATAACCTTAAATTCAGGAATGTAGAAGAACTGCAAAAATTTATGCAGTGGTCGCCTTCCAGATATCCGCTAATCAGTTGCCACCGTGGTGGCCCTGTAGCTGGTTTTCCGGAAAATGCCATCGAAACTTTTGCCAACAGTGTTAAGCTGCATCCAACCATTGTTGAGTGCGATGCAGCCCTTACAAAAGATTCTGTTTTGGTTCTGATGCACGACGATCGTCTGGATCGTACCAGCACCGGAACAGGTTCCATTGGCCACAAAAGTCTGGCAGAACTACAGGAATTATATTTAAAGGATAACGACGGATCGGTTACCACATTCCGCATTCCAACCTTAGACAATGTATTGAAATGGGGAAAAGACAAGGTTATTTTTACCCTGGATGTTAAAAGAGGTGTACCTTACAAAAAAATGATCGAAGCGGTTAGACGCAACCGTGCAGAAGCATACAGCATTATTATTACTTATACCGCTGTACAGGCTGCAGAGGTACATAAACTTGCTCCGGATCTGATGATATCGGCTTCTATAAGGAGTATTGCCGATTTGGAAAGACTTAACGAAATGGGTGTTCCTAACAACCGTTTGGTTGCTTTTGTAGGTACTTCTGCTCCCGAAAAACCGGTATACGAATACCTGCACAGCAAAGGAATCTGGTGCATTTTAGGAACCATGGGCAACTTAGACAAAAGTGCTAAAGCACAAGGAGATCAGGTATACAAACAACTTGTTGAAGATGGTGCCGATATTCTTTCGAGCGATAGAGGCATTGAGAGTGCAAACGAATTGTTAAAATACGCAGAAAGCAAAGGTCTGCGCACCAAACACCTGGGTTCTTCTAAAAAATAAAATCTGCTTGTTGATCCGTATAGCTCGCCTGTGCGGATCAATATTTTCCCTACCCTATGCTTCATAACGGCTGTTCCCCCCTGCTATAGCAGCCATTTTATTACCGGCTTCTTATTTGCCATTTATCGGTAGCGATTCTATATCTTTGTTTTAAGAAAAGTTCTTTTTATTTCATCACCGGAAATGGTTTTACTTAATGGTAGATTAATAGGGAATCGTGTGTAAATCACGAACTGTCGCGCAACTGTAAGTAACTCAAAATATTTTCATCCACGCATGTCCACTGTTCTGTTAACCGAATGGGAAGGACGATGAAAATGGTTACAAGTCAGGAGACCTGCCCTTTCCGAATTGACAATGCTTTCGCGGTTTGAAGCTTTTAGTCTGACAGATGTTTATATATTGACAAGGTTTTTATCTGCCCTTTAAAGGTGCAGTGTGCCTGCTATGCTTATAACCATCGTACATTCTTTAATCTTCTCCCGCTTTTTCATTGTGTAAAATCCGGTTTAATACGGTATCCATCAACGTGCGTATTGTTTGGTGGCTGAAATAAATGGTTCTCTTTGCTTACCTATATTTTTATACACTGTTAATATGACATTGACCAGAGAGAAATTAGAATTACCCAATGGAGGCAAAAGACTCCTGCTCCATTCCTGCTGTGCCCCTTGTTCGGGCGAAGTGATGGAAGCCATTATCGCTTCTGATATTGAGTTCAGCATTTTTTTTCACAACCCGAATATCCATCCAAAAAAGGAATATGAACTGCGTAAACAGGAAAACATCCGCTTTGCAGAGAAACACAACATTCCCTTTATAGATGCCGATTATGATGTAGACGATTGGTTTGCAAGGGCACGCGGCATGGAAATGGAACCTGAGCGGGGCATTCGGTGTACCATGTGTTTTGATATGCGTTTCGAAAGGACAGCGTTGTATGCTTTTGAAAATGGTTTCGATATCATTTCAAGTTCGCTGGGTATTTCCAGGTGGAAAAACATGGACCAGATTAATGACAGTGGTATAAGAGCTGCCGGCCATTATGAAGGTATTACCTACTGGACCTACAACTGGCGCAAGAAAGGGGGATCTGCACGCATGCTCGAAGTGAGCAAAGCCGAAAAGTTTTATATGCAGGAATATTGCGGATGTGCCTATTCTTTAAGAGACACTAATAAATGGCGCATGGAAAACGGAAAGGAAAAAATTAAGCTGGGCGAAAAATACTATGGCGTTTAAGACACCCTTAATCCTGATTTTTCCCTTAAAATAAATCCTAACCGGGGCTGTTTAATTTTAAGTAGCCCCGGCTGCTGCCATTCGCATCTTTATTACCGGGTAAGGAAAAAGAGGAAGGTTTTGATAAATTAGACCTTATTGATAACCTGCTGCCTGTTTACATCAAAATTTTAAATGAACTGCACGAGCAGGGTGCTACCTGGATCCAGCTGGACGAGCCGTTTCTGGCGCTCGATATAAACGATCAGGCCAAACAGGCTTATCAAACCGTTTATGCAGCCATCAGAAAACAATTCCCGGCACTTCATCCATTCGCCGCGGGTTCCTTCTAAAGAAGAAATGGTACAGCTTTTAGAAAAAGCAAAGGCCGTTGTGCCGGCCAGACAACTTTGGGTAAACCCAGATTGCGGATTAAAAACGCGCCATTGGGAAGAAACCAGAAAGGCTTTAATTGAAATGGTAAACGCAGCCCGGGAAATGCGTAAAGAAGTATTGGTCTAAGCTAAACGATCGTTGCCGTACCTGTTTCGGCAACGATTTTGTCTATCCATCAGCCCCAGCCATAAACAGGCAGCTCTGATACAGCTTTACTTTAATATTGATTTGAGGACAGACCTAATCCGTACATTTTCTTCGGGCAGGCCAATCGTAATCCGAATCCAGGTGTTATAAGGTTCAAAAGCCCGGCCAATAAAAATACCATTTTCCTTCAGTTTTGTAGCCACTTCTGCATAGGGTCTCTTCGTATCGAAATAAACAAAATTGCCCTGCGAAACAGTGTGTTTGAGCTGCAGTTCATCTAAAAACACATTCCATTTCTCTCTCTCTGTTGTAATTGATCGTTGAACAGCAGGAATATACGTTTCATCTTTCAGCGAAGCAATGGCAGCGGCAATAGAAAGACGGTT
>JASLGV010000155.1 GCA_030149995.1 Pedobacter sp. | reverse complement strand
TACGAAATAGACTAAGAATACAATGTAGTCTTTCGAATCAAGTAGGGAGTTTTTCATTTATTTACAAATATTATTCGGTTTAGAATCCTAAATGTAGCAATTCAAAAAATAAAATATGATTTATATTAAAATTAAATCATCCGGCAACACGGATGTGGTAGGCTAAAATTTATAATTTTACCGAAAATAATGATCATGGAAGAAATAACGTGGGCCGACTTTGAAAAGGTAGAATTACGTGCCGGAACAATACTTGAGGTTTTTGAATTTCCCGAAGCCAGGAAGCCAGCTTTTAAATTAAAGGTAGATTTCGGTGAATTTGGGATAAAAACCAGTAGTGCCCAGATAACAAAGCTTTATACGAAGGAAGAACTACCAGGTAAACAAATCATCGGCATCATCAATTTTCCTAAAAAACAAATCGGCAAGTTTATGTCGGAGTTTTTGGTTACAGGATTTGCTGATGAAAACGGTGATATTGTTTTAACCACATTAGATGGAAAAGTTCCAAATGGCAGCAAGATGATGTAAGTTAGCTTTACGATTATGAGTTTTTATAATTTCGAAACAAACAATTTAGCCGCCGAAGACATTCATTATATGAAACTGGCGCTGGCAGAGGCACAAAAAGCTTTTGATGAAGATGAAATTCCGATCGGGGCAATCGTTGTTTCCAAAAACCGGATTATCGGGCGGGGCTACAATTTAACAGAACGTTTTAATGATGTAACGGCACACGCAGAAATGCAGGCTTTTACATCGGCCAGTCAAACGATTGGAGGAAAATACCTAACTGACTGCACTTTATATGTTACCATTGAACCTTGTGTAATGTGTGCAGGTGCCAGCTACTGGACACAGATCAGTAGAATTGTTTACGGCGCCCGTGAAGAAAAAAGAGGTTTTCTATCTAAAGGTGCCAATCTGTTACATCCGAAAACGATATTAAAGGGTGGTGTTTTAGCCGATGAATGTGCTGCGCTGATGAAAAACTTCTTTGCAAAGAAAAGGTAACTTATAGTCCTGCGCTTTCAGCTAAAAATCCATTTGATGATAATAACATGAACAAAACTTAACCTTTGAATGTTATATTTGCTTCAAGAAACATTTTTTAAACTTTAAACATATAAATATTATGGCTTTTGAATTACCTGCGTTACACTACGCAACCGATGCATTAGAACCGCATATTGATAAAACTACCATGGAAATCCACCATGATAAACATCACCAGGCTTATGTTACTAACTTAAACAAAGCATTAGAAGGTAAACCTGAGGCGAATTCAAGCATCGAGGATATTGTTAAAAATATTTCAAAATACCCTGCAGCTGTTAGAAACAATGGCGGTGGACACTATAATCACTCATTATTCTGGAACATTTTAGGCCCGAATAAAGGTGGTGAGCCAACCGGCGATTTAGCTAAAGCAATTAACGAAACTTTCGGATCGTTTGCTGAGCTTAAAACTAAATTACAGGAAGCTGGCGCTACGCGTTTCGGTTCGGGTTGGGCCTGGTTATCAGTTGGTGCTGATAAAAAACTTCAGGTTTCTTCTACTCCAAACCAGGATAACCCTTTAATGGATATCGCTGAAGTAAAAGGTACTCCAATTTTAGGTATTGATGTTTGGGAACACGCTTATTACTTAAAATACCAGAACAAACGCCCTGATTATTTAGCGGCCATCTGGAATGTAATTAACTGGGATGCAGTTGCAGAACTTTATAAAAAAGCTTTGTAAGCTACAATTCAATAAAATTATAAGAAAGTCCTGATGTAAATCGGGACTTTCTTGTTTTAAGATAATTAAGTAACTTTGCGCCTACTAAAATGTTCGAAATGAAAAGGCTTGTGATTTTATTTTTAATTGTTGTTGGTGTAAATGGATTGGTGAGCGCACAACAGAACAAAGTGCCAACACCTACAGAAATTGCACAGAAAAATGTTGAAGACCTTGATAAAAGATTAAAACTTAATGGCACGCAAAAAAGTGTAATTTATAGTTTTACTTTTAACCAGGCCAAAGAACAGGCCGATTTAATTAAAAGACAGCAAGCCGGAAACTCGCGTGAGGAGGATGTAGATAAATTCTATAAACTGCAGAACGAAAGCACCAAAAATATCCGTAATGTTTTAAGACCTGAACAGCAGACGGAATATGATAAAATCATTGAAGAACGTTTAAGTGGCAAAGGATTAAAAGCAAAAAACAAGAAAAAGAAAAAAGGAGAGGAAGAAGAAGTGGAGAGCGATATTAAAGGTTTGCTTTCTGGTCCGCCGGTTGAAAAACAAAACCAATAATTCTCATTCCATAAAGGGCAGTAATTCGTTAAAAAATGCCAGAAATAATCCTCGGAACAATTGTTCTCGGACTGTTATTATCGCCACAGTTACTCGCTGGTTTTTTAGCAAAAAGAACAGGCCGGAAATTCTGGTTCTGGTTTTTGATTTCCTTTTTAATCCCTATTATTTCACTGATTATACTCATCTTTTTAGAAGATAAAAACCCTGAGGCCCAAAGCTATAAATTGGCAGATCATGTGGATAAGGGCTTAGCTGCTGAGCTATAAAAAG
>JASLGV010000074.1 GCA_030149995.1 Pedobacter sp. | reverse complement strand
CGCAGGTTACTGGAATGATGTTATGACCTTAACAACTTCTGGAAATGTTGGGATTGGCACCTTATCACCACAAGAAAAACTTTCTGTAAACGGAAACATCCGTGCCAAAGAAATTAAAGTAGAAACCAGCAACTGGCCGGATTATGTATTCGAAAAATCTTATACACTCCAAACCCTCGAAGAAACCGAAAAACACATCAGAGAAAAAGGTCATTTGCCAGGTATTCCTTCGGCTCAGCAGGTAAAAGCAAACGGTATTGATCTGGGTGAAATGAACGCCAGACTCCTGCAAAAGATTGAAGAACTGACTTTGCATCTGATAGAAAAAAATAAGTCTTTAAAGTTTCAAAAAGATTTATTGGAAAACCAACAGTTACAGCTAATAAAGCAACAAGAACAAATTAATTCCATTTTACAAAAACTAAAATAATTTCATTATGAACGTCTCAATCATAAGTTTAGTTCTTTTATTTTTTTTCTCTTCTGTTTTTGCGCAGGATGTAAATTACAATACGATTACCACAACTTCAATAGATTCGAATACACCTACCTCGATCAGAATCTTAGGCCAAAATAATCCCGTAGGATTAAAAAGTTCAAGAAATATATCTTTTGAATTTCAAACTGCCGGTAAAGCACAGATAAATTCATACCGCGAAAATTCATGGGGCACCTCCTTACAATTTTTAACAAGTGATGATCTTGATGTTGACGGCACTCCTTCAGTTAGAATGCACATACATAAAACAGGAGATATTGGCATTGGAACAAGTAATCCGACCTCCAGGCTTTCAGTTGTCCACGGAACCGGATACGGAAAAATAGCAGAATTTAGCAGTGCATCAGGAGATGAACAGGTAGGTATCGGAACAGAAAGCAGTGGCTTTTCGTGGATTGGAACAACATCTAATCACAACTTTCAAATCTATGCAAATAATGATGCAAAAATTTCTGTGTTGGCTAATGGAAATGTTGGAATAGGGACCTTTAATCCAACATATAAATTAGCTGTAAACGGAAACATCCGTGCCAAAGAAATCAAAGTCGAAACCAGTAACTGGCCCGATTACGTATTCGAAAAATCTTATACACTCCCAACCCTCGAAGAAACCGAAAAATACATTAAAGAAAAAGGCCATTTGCCAGGCATTCCTTCGGCTCAGGAAGTAAAAACAAACGGTATTGACCTGGGCGAAATGAATGCCAGACTCCTGCAAAAGATTGAAGAACTAACTTTGCACGTAATTGAACAAAATAAAGAGAACCGTCAAAACCAACAGCAAATAAAAGCCCAGCAACATACCATTACCGAACTCATCGAAAGGCTGAAAAAAGTTGAAGATCAAAAACATAATTAAATCCGGTTGATGAAAACGACGATCAAAACCTGTTCGTATTACGTTATTGATTATATTCAGGGTAAACCTGAATACAAAGGTAATTTTCTAAAATATACTTTTAACCAGGATTTTTTGTAAATTTGTACCTCTAACACTGGGGCCGTTCTTGGATTTGACAGGGTGGCGAAGGTTATGTTAGCATGCAGTGCGTTGTTCGGAGAGCACTTAAAGTGAACGATCACATTTTAGTTGGCGAAAACAATTACGCCTTAGCTGCTTAATTTAGAATTAAATAGCTTTTGTCCCTCTAACTGCTGCCTTGTTGGGTTAGAATATGGGGCATCGAAACAACAAAGCTGGCCTTGCTGGTGATACAACACAAGGTGAGATCAAGTATCTAAGGATTTAAATTAGGTCGGTTTTCAGCCCGTTTATTTCCCGAAAATGAATTGAAAAATAAGCATGTAGAAGGTATAATTTATCTCACAACTGGACAAGGGTTCGACTCCCTTCGGCTCCACTAAACCCTGAAAATCTCTAATTTTCAGGGTTTTTTTGTTTTCTTAACATACTGTAATACAACATGTTAAAAGTTTTCACTTTTGATTACTAATGTAGCATTCATAAATAACTGACTATTAGAATATTGTATTTTATAAGAACAAATAGCTGGGGGGAAGTGTCGAACACCTTTATATGAATAATTTACTAGTGAAAAGTGGGGTTAAGACCTATTAAACAGCTGATTTTTCATACGATAAATAAGCTCCTTCTTTCATAGGGAGAGAATGCTGTTCTAATACTCTGATCAGGGTTGGGCTTTTGTACATACCATTTTCATAAAGGTTGTTATCGAAGATTATTCTGATGAGTTCTCTTTTTTGAAATAGTGTGGCTTGCTTATAGATATGCTTCATGTCAATAAGTAAATCCAGGTTTTGCTCAAGGATATTGGTTGCCTTGTCAACCTGGTATTTCAATTTTTCTATGCTTTCTCTTAGACTATTTAACTTCTTACTGTATTCTGAATACCACTTTTCGAAACTATCTTTTTCTAATTCATTCATGATTCACTTCTCTTCTACTGCCGAGAGCTTTTTCGCCATTTCAGAAGCCAGTTCCTGTTGGGTTATTATCTTTAATCTGTTTGATCTTAACCCTTTGTTTATCTGTGCATGACAATGTCTGATGATCTCGTTTATGATTTGCTCCGGAAGGCGCATCAATGAGAGTGCGGCTAATAGCTGCTCATGGGCTTTTATTGCGCTAATATTATTGTGTTTCGATAACCTGCATTTGTAGTAATAAAAGTATCTGCCTGATTTGTTCCTGGAGGGTGCGCCGGTCAAGAAAGAGTCCATCGGGAAATTCTTTGAATGCTTTTGCTCTCATCATTCCGGCATATGCAGGATTTTGTAATTTTTTTTGGTCATACTTCCTTTTCTATTAAAACCGAGCTCGTTCACTTGCTGCTTGATAGTGGATAGAGGTACATTATTCAAATAAGGTTTATAAATAAAACTTATTATTTTTGCGCCCTTTCTAACAACAATTAACGTCCTGTCTTTTCGTTTACCTTCCTTTTTATAACCGAAGGGCGCAAGATTACTGATAACGTCCCTCCTTGGCTCTTGCTGTGTAGTTTCCCCCTCTTATCTTTACACTGCGATTTATATTATCATCTTCAGCAAGTAAGAGTTGAAGACCTGTTCTAAAAAAGCTTCCAGGAGTGTTATAATCAAAAACGATACCTTCTGTGACACTTACGATTTGAATTTTATAGCGTATTTGAAGCTTTTTCACCATGTTCATAGCTTCTCCGGCATCTCTGCTGAATCTACATTTGATCAACAATAAGATAATCAACACCGCGATAATGCTTGGTTACAAACTCCTGAAGTTTATTAAAATCTGGCA
>JASLGV010000068.1 GCA_030149995.1 Pedobacter sp. | reverse complement strand
AAGGTGGTTTCAAACGCATCAAAAGCATTGTGTGGCAATACCAGCTCAATTAAATTTAACAGTTGATCCTGGAATCCTTTAATTGGCACAAAGGGAATAAGGGTAAACAAGAAAATAATTCCCGGAAAAATGGCCAGCATAAAACTATAAGCCAGCGAAGATGATTTGTTTACCAGTGCATCCTTACCAATTTCCCTGAAAAAGAAAGTGGCGACTGTATAAAGTGGCAGCGGACTAAAACCCGGCAATATGCAAACCTTCGTCCATTCAATAAAATTAGAATAGAACCTGAATTTAAGTAATTGCCGGTGTAGCCATTCCATCTATTCGGTTAAATAAAATAAGGGGTTACATTCGCCATAAAATTCTTTGGCGGCTGGCAAGGTCTGCGCGTTTGTTTATCAACAAAAACCAGTGTTGTCTTGCCAATATTAATCAGTTCATTTTCTTCATTGTAAATCTCGTAATCAACCTTAAGTCTTACTGTAGGCAATTCACGAACAATCGATTTAATGGTTAATACCTGGTTGTAAAAGGCAGGTTTTAAGTATTTGGATTGTAATTCCAGGATCGGCAACATTACACCATCTGCTTCCATAGAGGCGTAAGTAATGCCCGAACATGCTTCAAAGCATTCTGTCCGGGCGATTTCGTAATACTGCGCATAGTTACCATGGTAAACCACGCCCATCTGGTCGGTCTCGGCATAACGCACCTTAACCTTCGTTTCGTGTACAAACATTATCTGAAAATATTTCTTTTATCTAAAGCTTCGCGGTATTTACGGGCGTTAATCTGGTGTTCCTCTTTGGTGGCGGCAAAATTATGATAACCTGAAAAGTCTTCTTTTGCACACATATAAATGTAATTATTCTGTTCGCGGTTTAACACAGCATCAATAGCGTTGATACTCGGCATCATAATGGGGCCCGGAGGCAAGCCTGCATATTTATACGTGTTGTAAGGCGATTGTACCTGTAAAAGTTTACCGGTTACCCGTTTTACAGTGAAATCGTTGTTGGCATAAATTACAGTCGGATCGGCTTGTAATAAAATACCTTTGTTCAACCTGTTTAGATATAAACCAGCAATGGTTGGCATTTCTTTATCAAATAATGCTTCGGCATCTACAATAGAAGCCAGGATATAGACCTGGGTAGGTGTTAAGTTCAGGCTTGCTGCTTTCTGTTTACGTTCTGCTGTCCAGAATTTTTCATATTCACCATGCATTTTCTCAAAAAAATCAACCGGCGAAACGTTCCAGTACATCTCGTAAGTATTGGGGATAAACATGGTGTATACATTATCCTGATTAAAACCATATTTTCCAATCAGTGTGGCAGAGTCTAACACGTTTATAAAACTTAATGAATCTGCTTCCAGATTATTGGCTAAATAGGCAGCAAAATTTTCTTTTTTACGGATGTTTTGAAATTTCAGTTTTACCGGATCCTGGTTACCCGCTTTAATCAGGTTAATTAAGGTACGGTTATTCATACCTTTTACCAGGCGGTAACGCCCCGGTTTTAAACTTGCCGAAAGGTTCATTTTGGCTGCTGCTTTTTCAAAAGAGGCAACACTGTTCAAAGCATCTTTCTTTTTCAGATCATCTATAAAGCTGCTGTAATTACTGCCTGTTTTAATATAAAGGTATTTTTCATTGCCGCTCACATTGCCGGCAAAGTAATCGCGGTACAGATTGAGGGCAAAGTAGCCACCAACAATTACGATTAAAATAACAGCTATCAGGGCGATCTTCTTGCCGCCACTTATTTTATTTTTTTCTACTTCGGTCATTGGAATAGGTAGTACTATAAAGTTTATTTATTAGATAAGGTAATGTTAATACGGGTTCCGATAGGTACCTTGGTTACAGAATCTACCTGTACCGGGTCCTGTCTGATGATAACGGCATTGGCACTGTCGGTAATATTGCCTTCGTAAATAATATTACCCAGGCTTAGCATAGAGCCTTTAAGACTGAATTTTGCTTCGTCTATGGTTAAACCAACCAGTTGCGGTATTTCAACTTCTTCACTGCCGCGTCCATCGCCCAGCACCAGATCTATTCTCGAACCTACCGGTAAAGACTGACCGGTTTTTATCGGCTGTCCGCCAAACGATGCCTGTAACACCACATCTTTACTTACATCTGGTTTATAGGTTGTATCGCCCAGCTTTAAACGTGCGCTTTCTATAATGGCCTGCGCTTCCCGTAAAGATTTAAACTCAATATCCGGGAATTTAGTATTGGGTGTGTTACCCGAATTAATGGTCAGGTAAATGGTACGGTTGTCTTTAACAAAAGTATTCGCATCCGGATCCTGGTCTATTACTACACCTGCGGGCTGGTCCATAATATATACCGAATCTACTTCGTATTTTAGCCCGGCGGCTTCCAGTTTTTGTACGGCCTGCTCAAAAGAAAGGCCTTTAACAAGCGGTACATTTAAGCCCTGGCCATGTTTGGTGTAATATCTTAAACTGAAAAAAGTAATAAGCAGCAAGGCAAAAACGGTGGCAATTGCGGTTATTAATGTTTTC
>JASLGV010000036.1 GCA_030149995.1 Pedobacter sp. | reverse complement strand
GTGTTTAAAAGATAACTTATAAGCAATGTAAAGCAGTAACAAAGCAGCTGCAGCTAACAATAACTGTTTCTTTTTAAAATCTAATTTATCCAGCATTTAATACGTTATTAAGAGGTTAAACTGATAATCGTCGCCATCGGTGTTTTGCTGATATTGTAAGAGCTTAACTGTTTTTACCCAGCTCTTTTCCTTTAAAATAAAGATCCAGTTATTTACAGCGGCCAGATTACTGGTAACACCTGTAATTTTTATATTGGGTTGCATATACTGTTTCTCCGTCTCTGTTTTAAAGTCGTTCATCAAAACATTTTTAAGTGTTAGTTGCTTGGGAACTGAGGAACCAATTTCATTGAGGAGGTAACCATAGTTGTATCCACCATTCCACGCAAGTTGTTTTAACAGGTGTTCCTGCTCTCCAATTTGCTGCTTTAGTAAGTCCGCATTATCTGCATGGGTGGCCTGGTTGCCTACAATACGACTTAAACGGGCATTTTCTGTATTGTAATAATTAAATACCAAAAAGCTCAGAAGCAAGGCAACGAAAATAACAAACATAAAAATCACTCCTTGCTTTTTAAGTTTAAGCCGGTCTATAAAATTTTCGAATGCCAGGTTTACTTCATCCGCATTTGCAATTATCAGATCCACGCGATCGTATAAAATGAGTTGAAAAGCCGAAGCATAAGCCACAATATTTTCTTCAGGTATTTTCTCATTTCCAATCTTAACCGGGAACTGGCTTTTGAAACCTGAATCCTGCTGGTAACCTGCCAGTTCTTTTTGTGCTGAAAAAGAGAATAAATGTCCGTCAAAACGGAGTTCTGAATCATAACTATTCAGTTGAGACCAGATTTGCGCGGTAACCGTAACCCCTAAACTCAAGCTATAAATTTTTAAACCAGCACGGCTTAATACATCGATAACCGGATCGGCCAGACTTTTGCGTACAATGTTTACCATACCGCTTTTTTCAGTTTGAAATACCTGGTAATAAAAGTCTTTAAGGTCTACGCCCGGATATGCATTTTGTAACAATTGTTCTTCAGTAAGGGCTCCTTCTGTTTGTAACAGTTTGTTGAGTACACCTTTCCCGCCTAAAGACAGTGCCACAGGATAATTTTTCGGTATACTGCTAAGAATGGAAGAAAGTGAACCTTCTGCAACGTGTTTCTGTTCAATGTCCAGGTTGTTTTTATTCCTGCTTAACAAACTAAACCGACAGCTAAATATGTGATCTGTGAGCCATTTAAGCTCTAATCCTAAACAAATATTTATTCCTGCTGATAACATTAATACATAATTGTTGGTTTAATAAAAACCAGCGTAACGACTTTATTATTTGCTTTTTCGCGACTACTAAACAGCCATTTCAGTACAGGAATACGTGATAAAAGCGGAATACCTGATGCCGATTCGCTGCTTTCGGTACGCTCAAGACCTCCTAATACAATCATATCTTCGTTTTTAGCCCGTATAATAGAAGTGAACTTACTGTTAGATTTTGGTGGTGGTGAATTTAACGGCGGATTGCCAATAAAATCAGATATATTCACCATGATGTTCAATGTTACCTGATCATCTCCAGACACGACAGGCCTGATGTCTATTTCCAGGTTCGCATTCACTTCTGTAAACTGCTCGGTTACAACGGTCTGTGCATTAAGTGATGGAATTACATTTTGTGTACGCTGACTATAAAAACGGGAACTCCCAATACTTAAATTAGCTTTATGCCCATTTAAAGTAGCCAATTTAGGAACCGAACGAATTTCTACATTGCTGTTGTTTTCGAGCGCATTTAGTTTCACATAAAAGTTAGGTGTTACCCGCCCCAGATTTAAAGAATTATTTCCGCCCAGCTTAGATAGTAGACTATTAATAGAGCCAGAGCCAAAGGTATAATCTATACCCGGCAAAATGGTACCGCCCGTTTTAACGGTATCAGACACGCCTGCAGTTATACCTGTTTTAACTGTTTTACCTTTACGAACATCGACCAGGGTTACTTCAATTAAAACCATTGGTACCACACGGTCTATCTGTTTAATAAAGTTTTCAACCTCGCTAACCTGTGGAGCAGAACCAGATAAAAGCAACGTATTTTGCTCTCTGAATTCTTTAATTTCAATGCTGCGTTTCCACTCTGTGGGGATCATCACCTGTACAGTATCAATAGAACGGTGCTGTAGCTGTATGATACGGTTTGCCCGTAAACCTTCCAGCTTACGGTCGCCGATTAAGTAAATCCCCCCGTCCTTCTTGTAAGTGTAGTCTGTTCCCTGCAACAGGGCCATCAAGAAATTATCGTATGTAATATTGGTTAAGTGAGTAGTTACATTTCCTTTAATATCTGAATAAATAAAGTAATTGGTTGCTGCTTCAGCTGATGCTGTTTTAATCAGATCAAGAATGGGTGTATTCATCGCATCCACACTAATCATCTTTTCGCCTGTGGCATCCCTGCGCCCAGAAACGTTAAAACCTCCCGGAGCTCCACCCCCACCTGGCTGCATAGATTTTGTACTGCGCTTTACAGCTGTTGTATTATCACCATTAATGTATAATTCTTCTCCATCTGCAAGAGGCTGAAAGATATATACCTGATCATTGGTTTTATTAAGTTTTAAATCATTGGCGTACCCCAGTTTTTCCAGTGCTGTTTCAAAAGGTGCTGCTGCAATAAAGCCACTTACGCGCCTGGATAACAAATTGACAGGAACCACTACATTTTTCAAAGATAACTGGCTAATCTTTTTGGCAACCAATGCAAGAGAATCGTTATTTAACTCAAAACCGAGATAATCATTTGCGGGGTTATAAGTTATTTTAACCTCCTTTGGTGGTGCTACCGTACGTGGTACAACCACTTTCGAAACCGACATAATAGAACCGATCAGGTTAATATCCAGATCGTACTCTTTTGATAAAAATAATAATATGTTTAAGGCTGTTTCATTCCTGAAATTATTATACACCTTAAAGTTCAGCTGTGGATCTATGTTGATATTGAGATTATTGGCCTGTGCCAATGCTCTCAAAAATTCCTGTGCCGTAGCACCAGACATGGCTAACTGCACCTTTTGGTTTAAACCCGGCACGGTTACAGCAAGATTGTTCAGTCTTCCTTCAATCTGCTTTATACGCTCATTTACATTGGTATTTTGCGCATAGGTTTGCATGTTTAAGCAACACACAATAGAGAGCAACATAATTAAAATGAAAGGGCGTTTATTTATTTTTTTCTTCATTTAGATGGATAACAATAATGGAAATATTTCTTCAAGCGACGTTTCTCCGGCGGCAAATAAGGCAAAAGCGTTTTCTGAAAGCGTTTTAATTTCTCTGGTTTTTAATAAGGGCTCAATATACATGTTCCCTTGCTTGATTTCAAAACCTAATTCAGCATCGAGTGGAATAACTTCATAAACGGCTTTACGTCCTTTATAACCAGTATAGTAACATTCTCCGCAACCTTTTGCTGTAAAATGCTTTTGCAACTTATAAGGAGCCTTAAATTGTTTGGGATATGTATTTTCGTCAAAATCAGTCTCTGCTTTACAATGCGGACAAAGCAAACGCAATAAGCGTTGGGCAACCGTTGTATTTAAGGTATTGGCCACCAAAAAACCCGGAATACCCATATCCATTAAACGGGAAACCGTTCCCCAAGCGGAATTGGTATGTATGGTCGATAATACCAGGTGTCCGGTAAGTGCTGCCCGGATGGCCATATTGGCGGTTTCGGGATCACGAATCTCCCCCACCATGATTACATCCGGATCCTGGCGTAAAAAAGTCCGTAAGGCAGATGCAAAACCAAGCCCAATGCTTTCTTTCAGCTGTACCTGGTTAATCCCTTCTAAAGTATACTCAATCGGGTCTTCAATGGTTAAAATATTGCGGGTTGATTTATTCAGCAGTTTAAGCGTTGCATACAAAGTGGTTGTTTTACCCGATCCGGTTGGGCCGCTGATGAGAATAATCCCATTGGGCCTTTGTATTCCTTGCATATAGTTCGACATATCAAATGCCGACAAGCCTAAAGTATTTAAATCAATATCTGTACTGCTGTTGTTGAGTAAACGCAATACAATTTTCTCTCCGTGAAGCGTGGGCAATACAGAAACCCTGATATCGAAAGAGGTTAACCCAGCAGCTTTATAATGAATGCGGCCATCCTGAGGCAAACGTTTTTCTGCTATATCCAGACTGGCCATAATTTTAATCTTATTTACCAATGCGGGATAATCAGCAAGTGCAATCTGGTACCTTTCTACCATCATCCCATCAATCCGGATTCTTACCCTGCATTTTTTCTCGTAAGATTCAATATGGATATCACTGCTTTTTAAGCGTCTGGCTTCATTAATCAAAGCCGTTAAAAAATCTTCACCTGCCTGAATTACCTGCTGTTTTTCTGAAATTGCTGTTCCTTTTTCTTCTGCATAATACCAGGTCGCCAGCAATCGGTCCATCTCCGATGTTTTAATACTTTGCAGTTGGATGTCCTTGCCCAGTACCACTTCCAGTTCATTTTTTAAAGCCTCTTCTGCGCAATTCTCATCACACAGAAAATTATATATTCCTTCCTGTTCATTAACCGGTATGATCCGGTAACTCCAGGCCTGCTCCTTAGAAAGACGGTGTATCAGATCCGGGTCAATGTTCTCTTCGTTAAAAATCATGTTACTGTTTTTGCTTTTCAAACAGCAAACGGAGTTGTTCTTTTACTTCGTTCAGTTCCTGCTGCTGCTTTTGCAATTGTTTATCCTTATCAATCAGAATCAAGGTAAGTTCTTCCAGTTTCTTTAAAAACAGCGTTTGTGTTTTCCCCAAATCTAAGCCATTTTTTTCAATCTCAGTAGCCGAAGGTACCTCTGGCAGGTGTTTATTCGCTTTTATAAATTTTTCAAGTGCCGAAAGGCTTATCAACGGGTAATCTTCTTCAAAAACATAATCGGGCCAGTTGCTGGTTTCAACTTTAATTTCGTGTGCACGGATTTTGCCGTTTACGGAGAGTTTTTCGGTGGGGTTAGTGGTACCGATCCCTACATTGCCTTGCGAAAAATAGTGATTACCGGTTCCGCTGATTAAAAGATTACCTGAAGATTCGACATTACTTTTTGAATCCAGCAAGTATTTCCAATCCGACCAGGTATTTTCTGAATAAAAAGCACTTCTGTAGCTAATTCTTGAACTACCCCAATTTCCTTCGAAATACAATTGTGAAACCAGGTGACCTATCTTTCCACTTATTTCGAGTAAAGACCCCCAATTTGAGGGGGCTGAAGGCCCATAATAATTATCCCAAAGTTTAATAGACATATCGTCTATACCACCCCTGGGCAGGGCGTTAAAATCTTTTTGTTCGTTGTTCCATCTTAAACTTTTAGAACCTAAAAAACCATCAAAAGTTTGGCACTTTGTATCCAGATAAATAATTTGAAGGATAATAAAAATAAGTGTAAAATATCTTATCATTTAAGAATACTATTTAATTTTTTTTCAATATAATCAAGACGCTTCTTTTGTTCCGCAATGTCTTGTTGCTGTGTTAAGATCTGCTTATCTTTCTCGATCAGATAAAGTGTAAGTTCTTCTACCTTTTGCAATAATTTCTTATTCATCTCGCCCAGATCCACCCCATTGGTTTCTACTTCTTTTGCCGTAGGCATCCCAGTAAGGTGCTTATTTGCTTGAATAAACAATGCGGTTTCCTTTAAAGAGGGCAGTTTATAATCGTCGGCAAAAACATAATCCGGCCAGTTGCTGGTTTCTACCTTAATTTCGTGGGCACGGATTTTACCGTTTACAGAAAGCTTTTCGGTGGGAGTAGTTGTTCCAATACCTACATAACGATCAGTAGTTAAAGTCATAACTGTATTGCCGTAGCCCGCCATTAAAAACAGATCATGCGCGCTCTCCGTTCCAATTCTGCCTACAGGCCTGTCTCCCCAGATCTGATTTGAAAAAATTCCGGTTTTTATCTGGTCTGATCGAACCAATAATTTTGCGTGAACATCCCCATATACATCTAATACCCGTTTCCAACCCTGTGCATTATCCGGTTGCATAGTACCTATACCAACATTTCCTCCATTGTTAATATTAAAAGGATAAGAATTACGCTCGCTGTCGTATATACCAAATCCGTTGTTGTCAACAGATAAGTTAAAGTAATGAATATTATTAAGCTTGTACATGTGCATCTCACTGGAGCTTATACCGTCCGATTTGATTTTTAGAGGACTCAGTATCTCTTGTTGTTGTGCCATTCCTGCTAAAGCAGGAAGAAGTAATAAAACAGTTAGTTTGATTTTACTCATCTTTTAATTTATTTAAGCTTCTTTTATTTTCAAGCTTTCTTAAACGTTTATTTTGATTGATAAGAATTATAGTCAGCTCTTCAATTTTCTTTTGTTGCAATTTGAGCATCTCACTCACTGCAACGCCCTCCTTTTCGAG
>JASLGV010000029.1 GCA_030149995.1 Pedobacter sp. | reverse complement strand
CGCCAATCTGTACCAGCGGACCAAATTTACCCACCTTGGTATATACATTTTTACCTGTAACCGGATCCAGTCCCAGCAGGCGCTCGCCTGTGGCACGTTCGGCCGTTTCAAGTGTATTTTCTACTTCGGTATGAAAAGGATTGTAAAAGGAGTGAAGCATTTTTGTCCATTCCTGTAAACCCTGTGCAATTTCATCAAATTCTTTTTCTACACGGGCCGTAAAGTTAAAATCCACAATTCCCTTAAAATGTTCAACCAGGAAATCATTTACAACTTCGCCAATATCGGTTGGGAAAAGCTTCGATTTTTCAGCACCGGTAATTTCTGTTTTCGTTTCTTTTTTAAGCTGGTCGTTGCTTAAGGTAATGGCTGTAAATTTACGCGGTTTACCTTCTCGGTCTTCTTTTACCACGTAACCGCGGTTCTGTACCGTTGAAATGGTCGGTGCGTAAGTAGAAGGACGGCCAATGCCAAGCTCTTCCAGTTTTTTTACCAGGCTGGCCTCTGTATAGCGTGCCGGCGGACGGGAGAAACGCTCTGTAGCCTGCATTTCTTTTAAAAACAGTTCCTGCCCCTTACTTAAAGGTGGCAGAATATTTCCGTTTTCCTTATCGTCTGCTTCTTCATCATCGGTCGATTCGAGGTATACTTTTAAGAAACCATCAAATTTTAGTACTTCGCCTTCAGCTACCAGATGTTCCTTACGGGTATTGACCGAAATTTGTGCAGTGGTTTTTTCGAAAAGCGCTTCGCTCATTTGTGAAGCAATGGAGCGTTTCCAGATCAGGTCGTACAAACGTTTTTCCGAAGCATCACCATCCACCGTATGCCGGTCGAAATAAGTAGGTCTGATGGCCTCGTGTGCTTCCTGTGCACCGGCCGATTTGGTTTTATATTTTCTGGGCTGATGGTATTGATCGCCATAAGCCGATTTTATTTCTGCTGCTGCTGCTGCCAGTGCCGTATCTGAAAGGTTTACTGAATCGGTACGCATATAGGTAATTTTACCGGCCTCGTAAAGTCTTTGTGCAATCTGCATGGTTCTGGCAACTGAGAAACCGAGCTTACGTGAAGCTTCCTGTTGCAGGGTAGAAGTGGTAAAAGGTGCTGCCGGATTTCGTTTAGCCGGTTTTGTTTCCAGGCTGCTCACCTGAAATTTACCCGATATGCAATCCTGTAAAAACTTTTCGGCTTTTTCTTCCGTTTCAAAACGTTCCGGTAATTCGGCTTTTACAGTTTCTTTTCCTTTTCCGGTTAAAAACTGGGCAGTAATTTTAAAAGCGGCTGTTGAATTGAACTGGTTAATTTCGCGCTCGCGCTCTACAATTAAACGTACAGCAACCGATTGTACACGGCCGGCAGAAAGGGAGGGTTTAACCTTTTTCCACAATACCGGCGACAGTTCAAAACCCACTAAACGATCCAATACCCTGCGGGCCTGTTGGGCAAAAACAAGGTTGTAATCAATACCGCGCGGACTTTCAATGGCCTTTAGAATGGCGGGTTTGGTGATTTCATGAAAAACGATTCGTTTGGTTTTATCTTTCTGCAAACCCAGGGTTTCAAAAAGATGCCAGGAAATGGCTTCTCCCTCGCGGTCCTCATCGGATGCGAGCCAGACCGTTTCGGCTTGCTTGGCTAATTTCTTAAGTTCCGAAACCACCGTCTTTTTATCAGAAGGCACTTCGTATGTTTGGGCAAAATCGTTGTTTACATCGATGCCCATATCACCTTTCACCAAATCGCGGATATGCCCGTAACTGGATTTTACAAGAAAATCTTTTCCGAGGTACCCTTCAATTGTTTTTGCTTTTGCGGGGGATTCGACGATGAGTAAATTTTTTGCCATGAAATACGTTTTTCTGCAAATAAAGCTATAAATAAAGCGAAAATCAAAACCTGAATTAAATTAAATGATTTTTTTCTCTTTCGATCACGCTTTTTATGTGCATAAAGATGTACAGCTTTTACTTAATTTATACAATAATCCTCTTTCTGAAAACGAATTCTATTTATATTCGTGTATAAAATTAAACTTATGATAAATACGATTTTGATTCTGTTAGGCCTGTTGGTAACACCGCCTAAGAATATTTATGATTTTTCCTTTAAAACAATTGATGGCAAAGTAGTTAAGCTTTCTTCTTTTAAAGGTAAAAAGCTCCTGATTGTAAATACGGCTTCCAAATGTGGTTTTACACCTCAATATGAAGAACTGGAAAAATTACACAAGCAGTACGGAAATAAGGTAGTGGTTATTGGGTTTCCGGAAGGAGATTTCGGCGGACAGGAGTTTTCAACAAATGCGGAAATCAAAGAATTTTGTACAGGTAAATATAATGTAAGTTTTTTACTGGCCGAAAAAAGTTCGGTAAAAGGGCCAGAGATCAGCCCGCTGTTTAAATATTTAACCACTGTTCAAAATCCCGATTTTACCGGCGATATTAACTGGAACTTTGAAAAGTTTCTGATTAATGAAAAAGGAGAGCTGGTACACCGTTACCGTTCTAAAGTAAATCCATTGGATGCGTCCATTACAAAGAACTTTTAAATAAAAGGTGCCGTTTTGAAAAAACGGCACCTTTTATTTTTTAATTGCGCTCCAGTACAAACCGCCACACAATTGCGCTCAGTATAGCACCAATAAGCGGTGCTGCAATAAAAAGCCATACCTGGCTGAGTGCCGCGCCACCTACTAAAACGGCGGGGCCGATGCTTCTTGCCGGATTAACCGAAACGCCTGTAACTGGAATACCTACAATATGGATCAGCACCAGGCTTAATCCAATGGCAAGTCCGGCAAAACCACCATTGATGTTCTTGGTAGAAGTGGAACCGAAAATAACCAGCAGGAAAATAAAGGTTAAGACCACCTCTGCAATAAAACCTGCCTGTAAACTGTACTTTTGAGGTGAGAGCGCATCGTAGCCATTCTGACCAAGCCCGTTTACGGCCACCGAGTAATCCGGTTTGCCAGAAGCAATCAGGATCAGGATGCCTGCACCGGCAATGGCACCGAGGATTTGCGCAACAATGTAATAGGCAGCTTCGCTGGCTTTCATCCGGCCGGCTACCACCATGCCAATCGAAATGGCCGGGTTGATGTGGCAACCGGAAATGTAGCCAATGGCATAAGCCATGGCAACCACTGATAAACCAAAAGCAAAGGCAATACCAAGCAGGCCAACGCCTGTGGTGCCATTGGCTCCTGCAATTACGGCACTTCCGCAACCCATCAGAACCAATACGAGCGTGCCGAGAAATTCGGCACTGAATTTAGAAAATTTACTTGTTTCCATGTCAAGTTTGTTTAAAATGGTTAGTTTAATTACTTGATTATTAGAGTAAAGGATGATTCTTAATCAAAAATAAACTAATAAATGGAAATTCCGGTTTTTCTGTATTTTAAATTAACAACAGGAGGCGAAAACAGAAGGACATAAAAAAAGAGGCCAGCCCGAAGGCTGCCTCTTTCTCTTAATAAAAGGCAATATTTTTAGGTTATACCAGGAATCCGCCGCCTAAAAGGTCATTTCCCTCGTAGAAAACGGCCGACTGTCCAGGGGCAATCGCGGATACAGAATGATCAAAAACAACCCGCATTTTATCTTTTTCCTGAACAATGGTACTAAGCATACCTGCATCTTTATACCTGATTTTGGTAATTACATCATTCATAGGTACTTCAATGTTGTCGTACTTAATCAGATTTATATTTCTAACCATGGCTTCTCTGCGTTCGAGCTCATCGGCACGGCCGAGCACAACAGTGTTGCTTTCCGGCAGGATCTGGGTAACAAACATGGGCTCGCCAAAAGCCACACCCAAACCTTTACGTTGCCCGATGGTGTAAAAAGGATAGCCCTTATGCTGGCCAACCACCATTCCATTACTCAGAATAAAATTACCACCGGCAACCCGGTCTTCCAGGTCTTCTACTTTATGTTTTAAGAAAGCCCGGTAATCATTATCCGGTACAAAACAGATTTCGTAGCTTTCTGATTTTTTAGCCAGTTCTTCCTGACCCATATCCAGGGCCATTTGTCTGATCTCCGATTTGGCAAAGCTGCCCAGCGGAAACTTGGTACGTGAAAGGTTTTCCTGTGATACGCCCCAAAGTACATACGACTGGTCTTTGTTTTCGTCTTTACCTCTTGATATTACATACCGGCCGCTGTCTTGCTGGCGTATATTGGCATAATGCCCGGTTGCGATAAACTCACAATCCAGTTTATTGGCCCGCTTTAACAGGGCTTCCCACTTGATGTGGGTATTGCACAATACACATGGGTTCGGGGTACGCCCGGCCAGGTATTCATCTACAAAATTATCGATTACATAATCGCCAAACTCATCCCGTATATCGAGGATATAATGCGGAAAACCGTAATTTACGGCAAGCGTACGGGCGTCATTTATACTGTCGAGACTGCAGCATCCGGTTTCTTTACTGTTGGTGCCGGAAGTTGCATAATCCCAGGTCTTCATGGTTAGGCCAATTACCTCATAACCCTGCTCATGTAACATAACTGCTGCTACAGAACTATCAACCCCGCCACTCATGGCTACCAGAATTCTACCGTGTTTACTCATTTTTAATTAATTGCCTGCAAAAATACAGTTTATTTCCCTGTTTTCCGATAATCCAAGTCAGGTGCTTGTAAAAAGCCTTTTGTATTTTTTAAGTTAGTTAAACGTTTTAGTTTATATTTTTAACACATTTGTATATAAATTAATACCTTAGGTTATTCTAAAAATAAATTATGATTAAAAAATTTATCCTGCCTTCCCTGCTGTTTTCCTGCCTGTGGGTTTCGGCACAACAAAACTTAACCAAGTATGTAAAACCGATTATTGGAACCGAGAAAATGGGGCATACCTATCCGGGTGCAACGGTGCCTTTCGGAGCCGTACAGCTGAGCCCGGAAACAGATACCATTTCTTACGAACTGAATGGGAAATACAACGGTAATGTCTATAATTATTGCGCTGGTTATAAGTACGAAGATAAAACCATAACCGGGTTTAGTCATACGCATTTTAGCGGTACCGGGCATTCGGATCTGGGCGATTTTTTAATTATGCCTACACAGGGGAAATTGCAGTTAAACCCGGGTACAGCCGATAATCCGAAAAGTGGTTACCGCTCGGCTTTTTCGCACCAGAATGAAGTGGCCGAAGCTGGTTATTACAAGGTAAAACTGGATGATGATAATATCCTGGCCGAGTTAACTGCTACAACCCGCGTAGGGATGCATCAATATACCTTTCAGAAATCCGATCAGTCGCACATTATCCTGGACCTGATGGCCGGAATTTACAATTACGATGATAAAACCGTGTGGACTTATGTACGTGTGGTAAATGATACCTTAATTACCGGTTACAGACAAACCAATGGCTGGGCCCGTACGCGTACTGTATATTTCGCCATGAGCTTTTCGAAACCTTTTAAAAGTTACGGACAGAAAAACTATGATGCAAAACAGGCCTACCGTGGTTTCTGGGGCAAGTTTAACCAGAACAGCAATTTCCCTGAAATAGCCGGTAAAAAAGTACGGATGCACTTTGATTTTGATACCGAGAATGGAGAAAAGATAAAGATTAAATTTGCACTGTCGCCGGTAAGCCAGAAAAATGCACTTGAAAACATGCGTAGTGAAATTACCGGCTGGGATTTTGAAAAAGTAAGACAAGAAGCCAATAACGCCTGGAATAAGGAGTTGAACAAAATTCAGGTTAAAACTTCTGAAGATGATAAGGTAAATTTCTATACGTCGCTTTATCACGCTTTCATCAACCCAACTACTTATACAGATAAAAACGGCGAGTATAAAGGGCTTGACCAGGATGTACACAAGGCCGATGGTTTTACCAATTACACCACTTTTTCGCTTTGGGATACCTACCGGGCTTTACATCCGTTTTTTAACATTGTGCAGCCCTCACGCAACAACGATATGGTTAAATCCATGCTGGCACATTTCGATCAGAATAGTTTAAAAATGTTGCCAATCTGGTCGCATTATGCCAATGATAACTGGTGTATGAGTGGTTACCACAGTGTTTCGGTAATTGCCGATGCCATTATTAAAGGTGTGTACAACGGTGATGCAAATAAGGCGCTGGATGCTTGTATTGCCACTGCCAAGCACCGCGATTATGAGGGCATTGGTTATTATATGGATCTGGGCTACATTCCGGCAGAGCGCAGTGGTGTTTCTGTTTCTAATACGT
>JASLGV010000004.1 GCA_030149995.1 Pedobacter sp. | reverse complement strand
AAGGCCTGGGTATTAATTATGCCATTTCGTACCTCATCTATTTTCTGATGATGTGGGCCATCGCAGCAAAGCTTTTTGAGTTTAAGTTTTCCAAACTCATGAGGCAGATTATGGCTTTTTCGGTGTTGTTTATTGGTTTATCGTGGTTGGTTACCACCATGTTGCCACCTGGTATCTGGTACTGGACATTATTTGTACTCATACTGTTCCTGCAATTATACTGGATTAATTATACCCTTAAACACCATATGGGCCTATCCATAAGCAAAGTAATCAGACAAAAGTTAAAACGTAAAAATTAGGCTTTCCGGGGATTTATCCCCCTAACAGCTTCAACATAAAAAAATTATAAGAATGAAAAAACAGATTAAGAAATTACTGCCCAACAGCCTTGTCTTATTCTTAAAGAACCGTTTAAAGAAACTTGAGTTGCAAAAAGCATACCGGTACGATCTGAACAAGTACCTCCAGCACTCCAGTGTGGTAACCTACGCAGATTCAGAAGAAAAACTGATCGCCAACATCATCAGAAATTACCATGTAATAGAAAAAGGCTTAACCATGCCCGTTAGCAGACCTGGCTTTGGAAAAGACCGGATGATTGGTCTTATTAAGGATTGCCTTCTGTACCTGTCAAATTACGGAAGTAAAGATATTCAGCTGGAACATGCCATACAGGTCGTAATGGAATATAAAAAGCTGCATGCATCATTAAATTATGTACTGGCTACAGACCTGGAAAAGAAGATAAACGAACTGGTTAAACAGGCAAGTTCCCTACAGCCACATGAGCAGAAAGAAATCAATGTAAACGAATATTTTAAGTACATCAATGCGCCGTTTCCAACCTTCTCCGCCTCGAGATCAAGTATCCGCAATTATGCAACAGATAATGTTCCTGAGCAAGTGATGATTGCAGCCATGGAACTGGCTAAGAATACCCCTTCGGCCTGCAACAGGCAAACCGTAAGAAGCTACCTGTATACAGATACCCAAAAGATTGCACACATCCTGGAGTTACAGGGAGGCAACCGCGGGTTTGGTCACCTGGCCAATAAACTGATTGTGTTAACAGCCGAGCTGGGGGTTTTTATCAGCACGGCAGAAAGAAACCAGGCTTTTGTAGATGGTGGCATGCACGCCATGAATTTGCTGTATGCCCTGCATCACCATACGGTGGCCGCCTGTATACTTAATTGCAGTCACGATCCAGAAAAAGACAAAAGATTGCGTAAGGCCTGCGGCATCAAAGATTCAGAAGTATTTATTGCCATGATTGCCTGCGGCTATCCGCCAGAAAACTTCAGGGTAGCCAGTTCAAAAAGGCACCCAAGTGGCAGAAACATCCGCATAAATCATTAGCCAGACCTAAAACCCATTTAAGCATCCCGATATGAAACAAAAGTTAGCCGCCATAACCATCATTTTATGTTCTATCCATGTATTTGGTTTGTATTACAGCGCCGGTAAATCTGTTTATTTTGCGATCGATTTTTTGGGTTTTGCCCTTATAGGCTGGTCACTGGTCTTCAATAAAAAAAGTACACAGGCAATCCCCAATCATTTCGGAAAGCCCTTAACATACCTGTTTCTGGCCTTATTTATAAGTACCTTATCCTGCTTTATCTTTCACGATCAATCCATCCTGGCCACCATTATTGCCATGCGGTATATATTTTACCTGGCCGTTTATTTTCAGCTCAGAAAACTAAACATAGAAAAACAATGGATTGAAAAAATGATCCTCATTGGAGCAGCCATATACATGGTGGTATTCTTTATACAAGTGGCCATATTTCCATTAAAAATTGTAGATACAGGACGTATTGAAGAAGCAGACCGGGGTTTTCTGCGGTTCAGAATTGAAGGCGCCGGGTTTTTAATGCTGGCAGCCTTTATGAGCCTCAACCGGTTTTTACTCAATAAGAACAGGCAATCCCTGCTGTTTTACATCATCTGCATGGTTGCCCTGGTTATGCTGGGCTTCAGAACCCTGTTGCTTACCGGTGTTATTGCTTCGGTATTTCTGGCATTAAAAATTTCATCCGACCGGGTAAAGGTTATCAGAAATACCTTTCTTTCTTTACTGTTCATATTGGCACTATACCTGGTCCCTTTTATAAACACTTATGTGAACGACCTGGTCGAACTCACCCAAAGTCAGACAGATATGGGCGATGACTACGTACGCTACCAAACCTATAATTTTTACCGGTACAAGGTAAACAAAGATGAGCTCACGCTCCTCTTTGGCAACGGCTTTCCGCAAGATGACAGCCGTTATGGGAAAATGGTATCGAGAGGCGTAGACCGCGGTTATATTTATGCCGATTTAGGCATGATCGGTTTTTACCTTATTTACGGTCTACTGGCTTTTGTTGCCTTTCTCTACTTTGTAATCAAAGCGGTTTTAATCAAGCTTCCTAAAAACAGCCAGTATCTTAACGTGTACTTTTTTTACATGCTTATTTCTTCTCTAACCACGGTAGAGCTTTACCGCATTGGTATTTTGGGTATAGAAGCACTGGCGCTGGTCCTCATAGAACTTTCGCTAAGCAAAAAAAACAATTCGACCGGTTTATCGGCACAACTGCGTAGCGTCCATCATTTACCGGTCATTCAAACAGCTTCTTCAGATCAGAAGCCATCACATTCAGTATTTATCACGACTTAACCACCTATATTCATGCAAATAAAAATACTTACGTTCCAATATGCCAACAACTATGGCGCCATTTTACAGTGTTATGCACTCGCCAGAATTTTAAGGGGTTTTGGCCATGAGGTAGAAATTTTAGATGTGTTGCCCGTTAAGAAGAACAAATCGATCAAAACACAAATCAGTCAGTTTATCTTATCGCGCCCCTTTAAAACGTTTAAAAGAAAATACCTGCCACCCTTTACCCGTTCCTTCAGCTCTTTCCGGGAGCTTCAGTTAATGGCACCACCGGCAGATTGTTATATTGTGGGCAGCGATCAGGTGTGGAATCCACAAATTACACAAGAAAATCTGGCTATTTATTTCTTAGACTTTTTACCGGAAAAAACCATCAGGCTTTCCTACGCGGCCAGTTTTGGCTTGGATAAATGGCCGCTTCCGCTTCGCGAAACCGAAATTTCTACTGCACTGGCTCAATTCAGAAGCATCAGCGTAAGAGAAAAATCGGCCATTCAGATTTGCCGGGAAACCTTCCATACAGACGCCGTTCAGGTACTCGATCCAACTTTATTGCTTAGGGATTACGATCACTTGCTACCCGCTTCTAAAACCCGTAAAAAACCTTTTGTGGTCACTTATAAATTTGAAAGAGATAACAGCTGGTATACCTTTATCAATCAAGTCTCTACCGAATTACAAACACCCTTGTTGTGCATCAATGACAACAAGCCAAAACTCAAAGCCGTATCATCCAGGATTACCAGTATTCCCGACTGGATCGCCAGCATCTAGCAGGCAGAACTGGTCATTACAGATTCCTTTCATTGTATGGTATTTGCCATCATTTATAAAAGACCATTTATCGCACTTCCCGCACATCCGCAAAGAATTGGCCGGATGTTGTCTTTATTAACAGATTTAGGTCTTCAGGATCGCTTTTATCCAACCTACGCCGATGTATTTCGTACAAACGCCTGGAAAAAAACCATTCCATACGAGCAGGTGCACCAGCAGCTTGAGCTTAAAAGAACCGATTCTTTAAATTTTCTGTTCAACAGTCTTAACGCCAGCAAACTAAGTAAATGAAAACCAGCGTACTCCACATTCTCGGACCACCCAAAGTGGGTGGCATTGAAAAATTTGTAGAATACCTGGCAACTGCCCAGATGAACACGCC
>JASLGV010000527.1 GCA_030149995.1 Pedobacter sp. | reverse complement strand
ACAAAACCCGACTTTTAGTCGGGTTTTGTTATGCTTGGCGGAGAGTGAGGGATTCGAACCCCCGGACCTGTAACAGTCAACAGTTTTCAAGACTGCCGCAATCGACCACTCTGCCAACTCTCCGCCGCAAAAGTACAAACTCTCCTTTAATTTCCAAATTCAAAAAAGCTTTTTTTGAAAAAAAATGAAACAACTTTATGTGTGGTTTTTAAGGTGTTCATTATCTGTTATTTATGTTTTTGGTTTTGTAGTGGTTTGTATTGTTTATAAACGATTTATAGGGCGTTAGGTACGCCCGATGGCGTGTACGGTAAAGCCGATATGCGCTAATTCTTCCTTTTTTAAAATATTTCTGCCATCAAATACGTGTGCGGGCTTTGCCATGTGCTTAAAAATTTCAGGCCAGTTGTAATCTGTAAACTCATCCCATTCGGTTAAGATGGCTACGGCATGTGCGCCTTTCATCGCCTGGTAAGGATCTGTGCATACTGTAATGGCTGACTGATTTTCTTCTGTACTCCTGGTACCGAGGTAATCCAGGTCTGTATACATTTGCTGGGCAGTTACTTTCGGGTCGTAGATGTGTAAATCTGCCTTTTCCTGTAACAAAAGCTCGGTTACATATAAAGCGGGGGTTTCGCGGGTATCGTTTGTATCTTTCTTAAAGGCCCAGCCCAAAATGGCTATTTTCTTGCCGTTTACACTGTTAAACAAGTTGCGAACCATCAGCTGTGCAAAGCGTTTTTTCTGGTGATCGTTTATGGTTAATACTTGCTGCCAGTAGGCAGCCACTTCTGTAAGGCCATAACTTTGCGCAATATAAACGAGGTTTAAAATATCTTTCTGAAAGCAGGAACCTCCAAAACCAACAGATGCCTTAAGAAATTTAGAACCAATTCTGCTGTCGCTGCCAATGGCCCGGGCCACTTCGTTTACGTCGGCTCCGGTTTTTTCGCAGAGCTCTGAAATGGAATTAATTGACGATACGCGTTGTGCCAGAAAAGCATTGGCAACCAGTTTAGACAATTCAGACGACCAGATGTTGGTGGTGATGATTTTCTCTTGGGGAACCCAGTTGCTGTAAATATGAACCAATGCGTGGATGGCTTCGGGATCTTCGCCACCAATAAGCACGCGGTCGGGTTCTTGTAAGTCGCTCACGGCGGTACCTTCTGCCAAAAACTCGGGATTGGATAAAACACTGAACTTTACCTTCTGGGTATTGTTGGCCAGAATTTGCTTAAGTGTACTGGCGGTTCTTACAGGAAGGGTCGATTTTTCGACAATTATTTTTTCTGTGGTGGATACACGGGCAATCTGCCGGGCACAAAGTTCTATCCATTTCAGGTCTGCGGCCTGGCCTTTACCTGCACCGTATGTTTTGGTAGGGGTATTTACAGATATAAAAATCATATCGGCTTCTTGTATGGCGGCTTCTACATCGGTAGAAAAGAACAGGTTTTTATTGCGTACTGCTGCTACAATTTGAGCCAGTCCGGGTTCAAAAACGGGTATCTGACTTACATCTTCATGGTTCCAGGCGGCAATCCGTTCGGCATTAAGGTCTACCACGGTAATGTTTATGTGCGGGCATTTTTGTGCCATAACCACCATGGTTGGTCCGCCCACATAACCGGCACCTATGCAACATATTTTTTTTATTTCCATTGTATTAAGGATTAATGTTTACAGCAAGCTGGCTCCAGAGGTTTGCCGGATATTCGGCTTGCTCAATCAGACTGGCCAGTTTATTACGTACCACATTTGCGTCGTCTTTGTAGGTTACGCCAAACCATTGTGCGGTGGTTGTAATGAGTTCTACTTTGGCATCTGATTCTTTTATCAGGCTGTCTACCAGCTCGGGAATTAGAAATTCGGAGGTTGGGTTGTGCAGGTTTTTATCTAAAAAAGCATCGTACCGGTCTGCGCAGAAATCGATAAACGCTGCAGTAAAGCAGAAAAAATTCATGCTTACAGGTGTTAAAGGCAGGAGCGCTGTATCGCTGCCATGCTCGCGTATTACGGGTTGCCCGTTTATATTAAAGATCTGTTTGCGTTCCTGGATGCTGATAATTTTATTCTGGGCATCTGCTTTAATTTCACCACGGGTTACTGCACCGTGATCGCTCAGTGTATTTTTTAATATATATCCAATGGAAGCATAATGGCCATCGTTGGCATTTTGTGTTAAAAAATCAAATGCTTTTTCAAATGCTTCGGCACCATAAAAGTCGTCGGCATTGATTACGGCAAATGGTGCCTGTATGTGGTTGCGTGCACATAAAAGTGCGTGTGCGGTTCCAAATGGCTTTTGGCGCTCTGGTGGCAAGGAATGGTTGCCCAGGTAGGCATGCAGATCCTGAAAGGCATAATCAATTTCAATGTATGGACTGATTTTAGATTCAATTTGTGCTTTAAAATTTTCGTAGCCATCTTTTCTGATGATGAATACGACTTTACCAAATCCGGCTTTTATGGCATCGTAAATTGAATATTCCATAATGGTTTCGCCTGATGGACCAAAAGCTTCGGTCTGTTTGTTCGATCCGTACCTGCTGGCCATACCGGCTGCAAGGATAACTAATGTTGGATTTTCCATGTTAAAAGGTGGGTATGTGCTTATATAAGGGTTAAATTTTAGGATTATGCAGATTCATTTTCAAATGGATTTCGGTATCGATTTGATTTTTGTTTTAACAGCAACCAGAAAAACGGTACATCATCTACGAGGTAACGTTTCCAAAGCCTGCCGGGTTCTTTAATAAGCCGGTAGAGCCATTCGAGTGCTAATTTTTGAAACAGTTTTGGCGCGCGGCGAATGTTGCCGGCTTCAAAATCGAGTGTGGCACCGAGTGCCATAAAGCTCTTAATTTGTGGCAACTGGTCTTTGTAGCGTATAATCCATTTTTCTTGCTTGGGTGCTCCCAGTCCAACCACCAGTATGGTGGCTCCAGAGCGGTTTATTCGGTCTATAATTTCCTGGTTTTGCTGTGGATTATTTTCAAAACCAAAAGCAGGCGAAAAGGTATCGACCACCATGGTTCGTTGTACTTTGGCGTTGATGATTTCCATGGCTTTATGAGCCACACCTGGTTTTGCACCCAACAGGAAAATTTTAACCGCCGTATTTGTTTGGTGATAATGGTAGTAGGCGGGAAAAAAGGAGGAGCCGGGGATAACGGCTTTTACCGGATTACCGAGAAATTTTAAGCCCAGCTGCACAATGTTGCTGTCGCAGATTACCCAATTGGCTTGCTGGTAGCAGTTGTAAAAGTCGGCATCTTGCTGCAGCTTAACCAGGTGGTCTACATTGGGCGTAAATAAAATACCCTCTGTAAAGCTTTGTAAAAGCTGCTCGAGGTTTACATTGTTGAGTTTTATATTTAGAATATTGGATGTATGCATAAGATTGGAAAGAAAATTACAAGGCAAAAAGGTAGGGGTAATGCTGGTCGTATTGCAGATCGGGATTTCTGTTTTTAACAAAACATGCGGGGTTTCCACCTACAACGGTATAGGCCTGAACATCTTTTGTAACCACACTACCGGGCAAAACAATGGCTCCTTTTTTAATGGTTACACCTGGCATAATAAGAGCGTTGGCAAAAATAAAAACGTGGTCTTCGATTACAACAGGTTTGCCTTTGGTGCTAAAAAATGGATCGTCTATATGGTGGCCCAGGGTATAGATTTTAGCGTGATGGGCGATGCCAACGTTGCTCCCGATGTGTATGGGACGGCGGTTGTCTAAATAAGCACTGAAATTAACGGTCGATTTTTTTCCAATGGTGAGGTTGCCAATATGAAAAAAGCGTACGCCGCGGTGTATGCAGGTTCCTTGACCGAGCTTTATCCCAAAGCAGGCCAGGTAATATCTTCTCAGAAAAACAGGCACAAAATTTACCGAGGTATTGAGAAACTGTACCAGCAGGAATTTTATTTGCAACAGTATTTTTTTCTTCATTGTACTTATTTGGTCTGTTTTACTAAATAGGGTGTGTTTTCGCGTGCGCGAAGTGTTTTCTGAATGCTGAATATCTTTTCGAAGCCGATTAGCAGGTTAGACCGGTTTTTGGTCAGCGTGTAGAGTGTATTAACAAAGGTCTTTAAACCGAATTTATGACATTTGGATATATAATATAAAACCGATAGCTGGTACCTGGACCGGCCAATTTTACGTAAATAGTTGTTGGCGCGTATGGCTGCATGAAACCGGGTGGTAAAATGATGTTTGTTTAGGGTATTAATGAGGCTGCCACGGCTTACGGTAATAATATAAAGTACAGCCGGATCGGCCAGTATGGTACTGGCATGGTGGGCCACCTGAATGGAAAACAGGATATCATTGGAGGCAATGATTTCTTCAAAACGGATGTTGTTCTCTTTGATGAGTTCTGCACGGATCATCTTGCCCCAGGGTGGCGTAAAATAATAGCGCAGTTCATTTTCTTTGCTGGCATCTTTTATAAAGTCTGTAACAAGTTTACTGTACCTTTCGTGCCTGTTTGCCGGTTGCAGATTATCACTGTCTACACTACCTGTATCAAAATAAACTACATCGGCGGCAGATTGCTGGTACTGCTCTAAAGCGCTCCTCATTTTATAGGTAAAGAAATCATCCGCATCGGCAAATAAAATCCATTTGCCTGTTGCAAGTGCGAGTGCCTCGTTGCGCGCCCGGCCTGCACCGCCAGCGGTGGGCAGGTAGCAGAGTTGTACATTTTCTTCGTAAGTATGCGCTTTTAACTTATTGATTGTTTCGGGATTGCTGTGGTCGTCTGCAACAATCACTTCAAAATCACTGCCAGCCGGAATGCTGTTCAGTAACCTGAAAAGAAGCTTAGGTGTATTTTTATGTGCTATAATAATGCTGTAAATAGGACGTATCATATTATCGTATTAGGTATATAGCTCCTGAAATTGGGCGGCTATTAGGTTCATATCGAATTTTAAAGAGAACAGTTTTCTTTTTTCGGCAGCGATGCCGGTTAACCATTCGGGATGGTTGTAGTACTTTTCAAGTCCCTCAGCCAGGTGCGCACGTGTATTGCAGATGTTCTGTGGTTCTACCTGATTAATAATTTCAGTAATACCGCCGCCATCCTGCATAACCAATACGGGCTTACCCAGGTGCATGCATTCGATGGCCACGAGACCAAAAGCTTCTGTAGTTGATGGAAATACACAGACATCCATTTGTTGCTGTACTTCGGTAACCTCTACAATTTCACCTGTAAAGTGTACTTTATGCCAGATGTTTAATCTTTTGGCGAGTTGCTCTAAAGCCGTTCTTTCTGCTCCGCTGCCTGCAATAAGCAACTGTACATTGTCTTTACCCTGCTGGAAAATGGAGAAGGCCTCAATCAGCAGGTCTACTCTTTTCCATTGGATAAGCCTGGAAGTGGTACCAACAACGAATTTCTTCTTATATGGCCATCCGTGTAATTGGAAAGTGGGTGGTTGCTGAAAGATAATTCCATTGTAAATAACCCGGTTGTTTTTGTTTTTTACGCCACGGCTTTCCCAAAATTTTCTGGTGTATGCAGAGTTGTAGGTAAGCTGAATATTTTTCCGGTTTAAAAAGTATTTAAAGATTTTACGCCTGCAGGCATCAATGATCCTTGATTTACGCCCCCAGCCATATACACTGTGGTTGGTGTAAATAATTTTAACACCACTGTAGTATAATACCAAATCCAATATCGGCTTAAACTCGTGCAGATGTACATGGGTATGCATGCGGGCAATCTTAAGAATGCTTTTGTAGGTAGAAAAACCAATTTCAAAAGGCTTTACTTTAAAAAAAAAGCAAAGAATATCCATACGAAGAAAGGTTTCTTTTAAGGCACCTTCTTCTCCGCAAAACAAAACGGATACCTGGAGG
>JASLGV010000516.1 GCA_030149995.1 Pedobacter sp. | reverse complement strand
GCACCGGGTTATTCTGCCGCAGATATATACAGGACCCTAAACAGGAACCTGCCAATTGACTTAGCTTATTATCCCGATGGCACGCCAGCCAAACAATCAAACAGTCCGATACACCCCGTTGAGGGCTTAAAAGACAACAATGTGGGTTATTACAGAGACATTAACAACAACATTGATGCAAAGCTGTCTTTAAAATGGGATATCAAACAAGTTCCGGGCTTAAGCTTATCGTCTTTCGGTTCTGTGGTATACGACAATACTTATAATAAAAACTGGGTTAAAGCCTATACCGTTTACACCCTAAATCCGGTAACCGGAAACTACGATCCTTTTGTGGTAACACCAGAGTCTGCTGCCAGCAGAACAATTTTAACCGAAACCTCTACCTATAGCAACAATTACGTGTTGCAACAAACCTTAAACTACAAACGCTCTTTTGATGCACACAACGTAAGCGGTTTGCTGGTTTGGGAAACCCAAAAACAGGGCGGGAATAATTTCTGGGGAAGAAGACAGGATTTTCAGTCTGATTTTATCGATCAGCTTTTTGCCGGTTCCAATAAAAACAAGGATGCTTCAGGAAGTCAGTGGAGAGAAAACCGCCTGGGTTTAATTGGTCGTGCATCTTATGATTACAAAGCCAAATACCTGGCCGAATTCTCTTTCCGTTACGATGGTTCTTCTAAATTTGCTCCGGGCAAAAACTGGGGTTTCTTCCCTTCAGGATCATTGGGATGGCGCATTTCGGATGAGAAGTTCTTCGAATCTTTAAAAGAAGATGTTCAGGATCTTAAGTTAAGAGCTTCAGTTGGTACAGCAGGTAGTGATGGAGACGCTGCTTACCAATGGCTGTCGGGCTTTAACTACAACGGCTTCTATGTAATAAATGGCGAGGCTGTTCCAACCATAGACAACTCAAAACTGCCTAATATAGCGCTAACCTGGTCTAACATCATTACGTATAACGGTGGTATCGACTTTACCATTTTAAACAGAAGCACAACGGTAAGTTTTGATTACTTTAAAAGGATCCGTTCCGATGTCCTCGCGGCAGGTTCGGCTAAAATCCCGTCAACACTGGGTATTCAGTTAGCAGATCAGAACCTGTACAAATATTCTAATCAGGGTTTTGAGGTTAGCATCAACCACAATAAAAAGTTAAGTGAAGATCTTTCATACAATGTAGGTGGTAGTTTCTCTTTATCAAGAGAGCGTGCTATTTTTATTGATGAACAGTTTAACGTAGATCCTTTTATGCGTGCCAACCTGACCCAGACCGGCAGGTTAACCAACCGCACCATCGGTTATGTTTCTGATGGCTTGTTCCAAAGCGCTGATGAAATTACAAAACATGCCATTCAGGACGGAAGCAACAACAGCACCATCAAACCTGGTGATGTTAAGTTTAAGGATTTAAATGGTGATGGAATCATTGATGAAAAGGATCGGATGGTTATTGGCAGAGGCGGAAAACCAGACATGAACTTCTCGCTGAATTTAGGTATTAACTATAAAAACTTCTCTTTATCGGCCTTATTTACAGGAGCTGCCGGTTATTCTATTTACATCGACGGAGAAGCACAGGCGGCCTTGAAAAACGGATTTAACGGTTACAAATACCAGATGGACTACTGGACTCCGGAAAACCGTAATGCACCCTATCCAAGACCAGTTTTGGGTGGTTCAAATGCAAACAACTACCGTTATTCTGATTTCTGGTTAAGAAATGGTGCCCACCTGCGTGTTAAAAACATTAACCTGAGCTATAATTTGCCTAAAAAATTCAGAGATAAATTGAAAATCGGTGATGCCAAATTTTTTGTAACGGGTAACAACCTATGGGTTATCTCGGGCATTAAAGAAGGTTTCGACCCTCAATGGGGTGGTGGCAGTGGTTATTACTATCCACAAACCAAATCTTACACATTTGGTCTGAATCTATCCATTTAATGAAGTTTTTACAGCATTTCATCCATTTAATTTTAATTCAATGAAAAAACTAAGCATACTCATACTCGGCATCTTACTGTTTACCTCCTGTAAGAAGTTTTTAAACGAGCCGCCCCTGGATCGTATTACCGACGCGGATGTCTGGAAAGACAAAGCCCTGACGGATACCTACATTTATAAGATATACGATAACATGCCATGGTGCTATTTAAGTGATTTTTCAGGAGCAGGCGATGCTTACCGCTTTGCCTTGTCTGATGAGGCCAGAAGTACTTACGACTGGAACGGGGCAACCAATACTTTCAGACCCGGCAACTGGGGCACCAATATTAACTGGTGGCCAATGGGCTGGTGGGGTTACAGTACCGTATATAAAATTAACTATGCCATCGAAAACATATCGAATGTAGCCAGTAACGTAATGAATGAAACGGAAAAAAACAACCGTTTGGGCGAACTTTTATACATGCGTGCGTTCAGTTATTTTGAAATGGCTAAGCGTTATGGTGGTGTTCCGATCATTTTAAAAACACAAGACCCTAAAACAACTCCTGAAAATGAACTTTATCCGGTAAGGAACAAGGAAAAAGAAGTATACGACCAGGTTTTGGCAGATCTTGAAAAAGCGTTTGACTTATTACCAGATAACTGGGGTAAATTAGACGGACGTGCTGGTAAATGGGCCGCTAAAGCACTCGAATCGAGAGCAGCGCTTTACGCTGCCAGTATTGCAAAATATGGTAAGTTGGATTTAAACGGCGTGGTGGGTATTCCCGCTTCAGATGCAGATGCTTATTACAAACGCTCTTTGGCAGCCTCTAAAAAAATCATCAACGAAAGTCCTTTCCGTTTGTTTAACAAATACCCGGATGCAACGAAAAACTATTACCAGTTGTTTGTGGATGAAACCCTCGAAGAAACCATCTTCAGAAAAATCTATATTCCTTATGAAAAAGGACATGAGTGGGATTTGAAAAACGTTCCTTACAGCTATCGTGTAGACTGGGGATCAAGTTTATCTCCAACCAAACAAATGGTTGATAGCTATGAAGTATTAAGTACAGGTTTATTACCGGCAGAACCAGGCTCTGGATTTGACCCGGCCAATCCATACGAAAACCGCGATCCGCGTTTAGCAGCAACCATCATCACCAACAACTCCCTGTTTCAGGGTTCAAATGTTCAGATCTGGTATGCAACAGAGCGTAACGGAGAAATCGACACCAAAAATGGTACAGGCGTGGGTAAAGATGGTATCGGTATTCACCCGGATGCAACCAAAACAGGCTACTACATTCGTAAATACCTGATGGACGGAAGCTCACCTTTGTACATACAAAGATGGTATTCAGGACAGGATTGTATCGTGTTCAGATTGGGAGAAATTTATATGAATGCGGCAGAAGCAGCGGTTGAAACCAACAACGATGCAGAAGCCAGGGCATTTGTAAAACCAATCCGCGTTAGAGCCGGGTTAAAACAAAATCTTGATTTTGCTACCTATAGCGGTACGGTGCTGAGAGACCGGATCAGAAACGAAAGAAAACTGGAACTTGCTTTTGAAGATCACCGGTACTGGGATTTAAGAAGATGG
>JASLGV010000515.1 GCA_030149995.1 Pedobacter sp. | reverse complement strand
TTATAGACGAACAAGGGAAAAGCCATCGCCCCGATAAACTGATATTTAAACAGGATGGCGTATACATCCTCGATTTTAAATTTACCAAAAAGCAGGACCCAAAACATATTGACCAGGTGTTGCGCTATAAAGACTTACTGCATAAAATGGGTTATCAAAATATTCAGGGCTATCTCTTTTACGAAACCAGCCAAAACCTTATATCTGTTAATAATTAAGTATGAAACCATTTTTACAGGAAGTAGCAGAAGATTTAACAAACCGGTTTGGGGCCGAGCTGGAAAATTGTGCCATTATTTTCAACAATAAAAGACCTGTAGCCTATCTACAGAAACATCTGGCTACTTGTTTCAACCAAACATTTTGGTCGCCGGCATTTTTTACCATCCAGGAGTTTTTTACCAAATCAGAAATATTACGTCAGGCAGATCCATACACCCAGTTTTTTACCCTGCATAAAATATACAACAGGATTCTGGCCAAAGAGGGGCTTGAACCAATACCTGCATCTGTTTTTTATCCAAATGCCAAAATTATTTTAAGTGATTTCGCTCAGATAGATAACGACCTGGTCGATGCCGATAAACTCTTTGAAGAACTTGGCGACATTGCCTCCATTAATCTTCAGTTCGATTATTTAACCACAGAACAAATTGATTTTCTAAAAGGATTCTGGGCTTCATATAATGAGGTAAAGCACACCAAACAGCTCGAAAATTTTATAAAGATGTGGCGCCGCATGCCTGTGCTCTATCATAATTTTCATCAGGAGCTCCAGGCGCAGGGACTTATTACCATGGCCAGGCTTTACCGCAACTTAGCCACCAACAAGCACAGCGAAAAACATTTTACAGACACATTTAATGGTCAGCTAATCTTTATTGGTTTTAATGCTCTTAACAAAGCGGAAGCACAAATCTTTAAAAAATGGGAAGAAGCTGGCAAAGCTTTGTTTTATTTTGATGCCGATGATTATTACTTGAATGATGAAATGCAGGAAGCTGGTTTATTTTTACGCAAGAATATATTCCAGACAGGACTGAAAAACTCACTGGGCAACCAGCAATTTATAAAAAGTACACCCCGCACGGTAGATGTTTATAAAGTACAGGGACATGCCAGTCAGGCTAAAATATTAAACAACCTGTTAACCGGTCCGCAACAGATACAAGAAGAACAAACAGCCATTGTAATGGCAGATGAAAGTCTTCTGATACCTGTATTACAAACCATTCCCACAAAGATAGACGACCATCCCGTAGAGCTGAATGTTACCATGGGATTTCCTTTACTCGCCTCTTCTATATTTGGTCTTGCAGATTTATGGCTAAGCATACAAAGTAGTTTCAAAACCGAGAAAAAGGTAACCGTTAACCACAACTTGCTCGAAATGTTTTTATCACATCCGCTCATCAGCATTTCGGATAAAAAACGTAGCGAGATCAGAGGCATTATACTCAAAGATCAGTTGGTCGAAATTGACATTGTTCGCCTTCAAAACCAAAAAGGATTGATCGGACTTTTCTTTCAGCAGGTGCACCAGGCAGATGCCGCTATTACCCAGCTTCAAGAGATATTGAGAACCGTATCTGAAAAACTTAAGTATGGAAATGCATTAAAGAAAATTGACGCTGAGTTATTCTTCAAAACAAATCAGGAGTTAAATCTCTTGCACGACAGTTTAAATAAGCACCTCGATCTTAATGCAGAACTTCCATTTGTGTTATCGCTTATCCAAAAAAGCCTGCAAGGCATTATGGTTCCCCTAACAGGGGAGCCACTTACCGGCATACAGGTAATGGGATTATTGGAAAGCCGGAACCTTAATTTCGATCGGGTTGTAATATTAGGAGCCAATGAGGGCATTATTCCAAAAGCAAACCTGGGGAATACTTTTATTCCCGACAGCTTAAGGCGCGTTTACGGATTACCGGTTCTCGAAAACCAGGATGCCATTTCGGCCTATATGTTATACCGGTTAATTCAGCGCGCAAACCACATCAGTTTTGTATATAACAACCAAACAGATGAGACCAATACGGGCGAGATGAGCCGCTTTATTAAACAGCTCGAATATGAAAGCGGTTTTACATTCAGGCATCACGAACTTAAAATGGATGTAAAAACAGATACAAGCATCTTTACGCCCGAAATCGAAAAAACGCCGGCAGTTATGGCTGTTCTGAACCGGTATTTGTCTAACGAGAAATACCTCTCCGCTTCAGCACTTAATAAATACATTGCCAATCCGGTAGATTTCTTCTACAGTGAAATAGCCCGGATAAAAGAACCGGAAGCGGTAATAGAAAATGTAGAAGCCAATATTGTAGGTACCATGCTTCACTATGTAATGGAGCATTTTTATGCCTCTATTATAAAAGAGACACCTCATATTACCCAGGAAATTATTGACAGGCACCGGAACTTAATTCCTGGTCTTTGCATTAAGTCTTTTGCCGATGCTGTTTTCAAAGACGATACACAAAAGGTAAATTTAAACGGGATGCAGAAAGTTATTGTCAAAATCGTTGAAGAATACGCCCGTGTAATTTTAGATTATGATGCACAGGATGCACCTTTTACCATTATCGGGCTCGAACAAAAAGGAGCTGTTCCCTTCGAGTTTGAAATGAACGGACAAAAATTTTCGATTATGTTATATGGCATCATCGACCGTGTCGATTTAAAAGAAGGTACCACCCGCATTGTTGATTACAAAACCGGAAGCGACGAATTAAAATATGCAGATATAGAAAGCTGCTTCGATATAAACAGTAAAAAACAAAATAAAGCCTTATTACAAACCTTGTTTTACACCCATGTGTATGAAAAGCTAAGCGGAAAAACGGCTGTGGAACCAAATTTGTATGTATTAAAAAAGATGAGAAAAGAAGGCGTTTTGTTTACATCCGGAAAAACACAGCTCTGCGGAAATTCCCTGGCAGAAGCCAAAGAAACTTTTTTACAGGAGCTGGGCAATAAACTGGCAGAACTGTTTAATCCAGATATTCCTTTTATAGCCAGCACGGTAGAGTCAAACTTCAAATACTCTCCTTACATGACTTTAATGGGAAAATAAGATTATGTTTATGTATAATTTTTAAAAGTATCCATATGTTAAAAACCGCGATTCCAATACTCGCTTCACTCAACACAGAAGAAACGGTTGCTTTCTATACTGAAAAACTTGGTTTTACCTTCCATACGGATTGGGAAGGTTATCTGATTTTCAGTAAGGATGATATTCAGATACACCTTTGGAGTACCACCGATGATAGTATACCTAAAAATACAGGTTGTTATGTCAACGTAACGGGTGTAGACGAATTATACGCTCAGTATGAACCACTCGGCATTGTACATCCCAACGGGAAATTAACAGATACCCCATGGGAAATGCGTCAGTTTTCAATTTTAGATAACAATGGCAACATCATTCATTTTGGAGAAGATCTTGGAGAGGAGGCGGTTGAGTAAAGGTAAAATAAGCATTAAGGCAGTATTATAAATGTCTGATGTGTTTCATTTTTACAATTTAAAGAGCTTCCTGAGCGGCTAATACCTGCCGCCTGATGCACTTTGTGTAATTAAAACACTGCATTGCCCTAATTTTATTGTTTGTACGTTTTAATCAAAGGCAATAATAATTATATTTGCGCCTGTAAGTTAACAAGTACAATGAGAGAAATCCAATTTAGAGAAGCACTGCGCGAAGCCATGAGCGAAGAAATGCGTAAAGATGATCGCGTTTTTTTATTAGGTGAAGAAGTAGCAGAATATAACGGAGCATACAAAGTTAGTCAGGGCATGCTTGATGAGTTTGGAGCCAAACGCATTATCGATACCCCAATTGCAGAATTAGGTTTCGCTGGTATTGCCACAGGCGCCGCAACAGCTGGGCTTATTCCAATTGTTGAATTCATGACCTTTAACTTCTCCCTGGTTGCTATCGACCAGATTATTAACGGAGCCGCTAAAATATTATCCATGAGCGGTGGCCAGTTTTCATGTCCAATGGTATTTCGTGGTCCAACCGGAAATGCTGGTCAGTTAGGTGCACAGCACTCACAAAACTTCGAAAGCTGGTATGCCAATACACCAGGTTTAAAAGTGGTAATCCCGGCTACTCCGTATGATGCAAAAGGTTTATTAAAACAAGCCATCTTAGATCCGGATCCGGTAATTTTCATGGAATCTGAAGTAATGTATGGTGATAAAGGTGATGTACCTGCAGAAGAATACTATATTCCATTAGGAAAAGCCAACATAGTAAAACAAGGAACGGATGTAACCATTGTTACTTTCGGTAAAATGTTAACACGTGTGGTTAACCCTGCGGTTGAAGAATTAACCAAAGAAGGTATCAGCGTAGAAGTAATTGACTTACGTACCGTGCGTCCGATTGACTATGCAACCATTATTGAGTCTGTTAAGAAAACCAACCGTTTGGTTGTTGTAGAAGAAGCATGGCCTTTGGCATCTTTATCAAGTGAAATTGCTTTTAACGTACAAAAAAATGCATTTGATTATTTAGATGCCCCTGTATTACGTATTACCTGTGCAGATGTTCCACTTCCTTATGCACCAACTTTAATTGCTGCAAGCTTACCAAATGCAGAAAAAGTGGTAAAAGCGGTAAAAGAATCCCTTTACGTTAATAAATAGTATTCATACTGGCCTGTTCAGCAGAACAGGTTGAAAATTATAATTTAAAAATCCTCTGAGTCTATACTTAGAGGATTTTTTTTTCGGCCATAAGCTAATATATTAGCAAATAATTACTCACAAAATTCAGTGGAAAACCTCTGTTTCAAAAAGGTTCATTTCTCCAAAATCCTCATTAGATTTGTCTCCCTTAAATTTTAGAAAATATCATGCAAGCCCACTATAAAACCATTGCAGCAGAATTAAGTGTTGCTGAAAAACAGGTAACTGCCACCGTACAGTTATTAGACGAAGGTGCTACCGTACCTTTTATTTCGCGGTATCGTAAAGAGTTAACCGGAAGTCTGGATGAAGTACAGGTTGCTTCCATTCGCGATAGAATGCAGCAATTGCGCGATCTGGATAAACGTCGTGAAGCCATCTTAAAATCAATGACCGAGCTTGGTAAACTGACTCCCGAACTCGAAGCACAGATTAACGAAGCCGAAAGCATGTCTGTATTAGAAGATATTTACCTACCATACAAACCGAAGCGTAAAACGCGTGCAAGCATGGCTAAAGAAAAAGGATTAGAACCTCTGGCCTTACAGATTTTTGAGCAAAATGACTTCGATCCTGAAGCCGGTGCTGATGCCTTTATTGATACCGAAAAGGGGGTAAATTCATTAGAAGAAGCCCTGGCTGGTGCAAGAGACATCATTGCCGAAATGATCTCGGAAAATGCAGAAGCACGTACAAAGATGCGCCATTATTTCCAGGAAAAAGCCACCTTTAAATCTGAGGTTATTAAAGGTAAAGAAGAAGAAGGTATTAAATACAAAGATTATTTTGAGTGGGACGAGCCTGTAAAAACAGCTGCCTCTCACCGTGTATTGGCCATGCGCCGCGGAGAGAAAGAATTAATTTTACGCCTCGATACGCTGCCACCACAGGAAGATGCTGTTGCCATTCTTGAAAAACAGTTCATTACCGCCAACAATGCGGCTTCAAAACAAGTTCAGCAAGCCCTGGAAGATGGCTACAAACGCTTATTAGAACCAGCGATGGAAACAGAACTCCGCATTTTGAGTAAACAAAAAGCAGACGAAGAAGCCATTCGTGTTTTTGCAGAAAATGCCCGTCAGTTATTGCTTGCCGCTCCAATGGGCCAAAAAAATGTATTGGCCATCGACCCCGGTTTCCGTACAGGCTGCAAGGTTGTTTGCCTGGACAAACAAGGTCAGCTTTTAGAAAATACAACCATCTACCCACATACCGGACAAGGTGGTGTTAAAGAAGCGGAGTTTACCATTGAACAATTGTGTAAAAAACACGAAATTGAAGCCATCGCCATTGGCAATGGAACCGCTGGCCGCGAAACAGAAGCTTTTGTACGTAAATTAAATCTGCCGGGCGTAACCATTGTAATGGTAAATGAAAGCGGCGCCTCTATTTACTCTGCCTCGGAAGTTGCACGCGAAGAGTTCCCAACCCACGATGTTACCGTACGCGGAGCTGTTTCAATCGGACGCCGCTTAATGGATCCACTGGCCGAACTGGTCAAAATAGATCCTAAATCTATTGGTGTTGGGCAATATCAGCACGATGTGGACCAAAGCAAATTACAACAAAGCCTGGACGATACGGTAATCAGCGCTGTAAATGCGGTAGGTGTTGAGTTAAATACAGCCTCTAAACAAATTTTGGCTTATGTATCTGGCTTAGGTCCGAGCCTGGCACAAAATATTGTAGATTACAGAAATACCAATGGTGCTTTTAAAAACCGGGCAAGTTTAAAGAAAGTACCAAGACTTGGCGAGAAGGCTTATGAGCAAGCAGCAGGTTTCTTGCGTATTCGCAATGCTGAAAATGTGTTGGATGCCAGTGGCGTTCACCCCGAAAGATATGAGCTGGTTGATAAAATGGCCAAAGATTTAGGCACAACTGTAACAGCTTTAATGAAAGATCAGGCGCTGCAGAAACAAATTAAGCTTCAACAATACGTAACAACCGAAATCGGGCTACCAACCTTAAACGATATATTAAAAGAACTTGCCAAACCTGGACGTGACCCACGCGAGCAGTTTGAAGCCTTTAATTTTACAGATGGTGTAAATGCCATTTCAGATCTGAGAGTGGGCATGAAACTACCGGGCATTGTAACCAATATTACCAACTTCGGTGCTTTTGTTGATATCGGTGTTCACCAGGATGGATTGGTACACACCAGTCAGCTGGCCAATCGTTTCATCGCCAACCCAAATGAAGTAGTTAAAGTTCATCAGAAAGTAGAAGTGACCGTGGTTGAAGTTGACGAGGCCCGGAAAAGAATTTCGTTATCGATGAAAACAGATGAGGCACCAAGACCGAGAGCGGACAGGGAAAAAGGTAATAAACCCAAATCGGATGGTAAACACCATGGGAAATCGAATTTCAAACCGAAAAACGAACCCAAAGATGCCGATGGCGATTTACAGGAAAAATTAGCCAAACTTAAAGGCTTATTTAAATAACAAAAACGGGGTGGCAAAATTTGCCACCCCCGTTTTTGTTAAACACTTAGAGCGCACGCCATACCTTAAATACAACGATTCATCTCTCCCATCCGGCATTACTTAATGAAGATGATTTTCTGCAAAAAGTAAATCCTTTACCGGATCTCAAAAACATACATCACTCATTTACAATACAAAATAAAAAAATATGTATTTTAGAATAAAACAATACAGAGAATGGGAATTAAACAAACGCTCACACTCATCCCCGACAACATTGTACTCAATAAAATTTACGAAATAAGAAATCAAAGGGTTATGCTCGACAGCGATCTGGCAGCACTTTATGGAATTGAAACGAAAGTATTAAACCAGGCCCTTAAAAGAAATCAGGAAAGGTTTCCGGAAGATTTTATGTTTCAGGTAACCGATCATGAATGGCTGGCTTTGAGGTCACAAACTGTGACCTCAAAGCCAGGAAGAGGCGGAAGAACATATCTGCCCAATGTTTTTACGGAACATGGCGTCCTTATGCTGTCGAGCGTATTAAACAGCAAGCAAGCCATCCAGGTTAATATCCAGATTGTAAGAGTGTTTACGCGCTTGCGAAAGATATTAAATGAAAGCAGTGAGTTGAAGCTGGAAATTGCAGAAATTAAAAGGAAAATTAACAATCAGGATAAAAACATAGAATTGGTTTTCAGTTATCTGGACGAATTAATGGAGAAAAAATCCGTACCAAGAAAGCGAATCGGCTATATGCCGGATGAGCTTTAACGATTTGCATCCTCAATATACAGCCTATTTCAAAACCGCTCATTTTAATATTTTTTATTCCAACTATTTGATAATAAAAGTTTTTAACCTATCTTTGCAGTCCCGAAAAAACCGGGAAATTAATAATTGTTTAATAAATTAAATACAAGCAAGTGAATACGTTAAGTTACAAAACTGTCTCGGCCAATGCTAAAACTGTAAACAAACAGTGGGTTGTTGTTGACGCGGAAGGCGAGATTTTGGGGCGCTTGTCATCGAAGATCGCTATGATCATCCGTGGTAAAAACAAGCCTGAGTACACCCCACACGTAGACTGTGGAGATAATGTGATTGTTATCAATGCAGACAAGGTTAAATTGACAGGAAACAAGTTTGGCGACAAACAATATGTTTCTTACACTGGTTATCCAGGTGGTCAGCGTTTTATCTCTCCTAAAGAGTTAATGGCGAAACACCCTCAGCGCATCATTGAAAAAGCGGTAAGAGGTATGTTACCTAAAACTAAATTGGGCAAGAAATTGTATACCAATCTTTTTGTTTATGCTGGTGCAACTCACCCGCATGCGGCTCAATCTCCAAAAACCATTAAACTTTAAGAAATGTCAGTTACTAACACTTCAGGAAGAAGAAAAACAGCTGTTGCACGCATCTACTTAAAAGATGGTAACGGCGCTATTACCGTTAACGGTAAAGACCACAAAGTATATTTCCCTACTTTACCTTTGCAATATATCGTAAACCAAAGTTTAGAAGTTGCTGAACTTGCTGGCCGTTACGATATCAATGTAAACGTACAAGGTGGCGGTATCAAAGGACAAGCAGAAGCTGTTCGTTTAGCTATTGCTAAAGCTATTGTTGAACTTGATGCGGAGAAAAAACCTGCTTTACGTGCTAAAGGCTTAATGACGCGTGATATGCGTATGGTTGAGCGTAAAAAACCAGGACGTGCTAAAGCTCGTAAGAAATTCCAATTCAGCAAACGTTAATCAAAGGAGGCAAACACAATGGCAAGAACAACTTATCAAGACTTATTGGATGCAGGTGTACACTTTGGTCACCTTACCCTTAAATGGAATCCTAAAATGGCTCCTTACATTTTCATGGAGCGTAATGGAATTCACATTATAGATTTAAATAAAACGTTAACTAAAACTGAAGAGGCTGCTGCCGCGATTAAACAAATCGTAAAATCAGGACGTAAGGTTTTATTTGTTTCAACTAAAAAACAAGCTAAAGGAATCGTAGCTGAGCAAGCAAAAAAAGTAAACATGCCTTACGTAACTGAACGTTGGTTAGGTGGTATGTTAACAAACTTTGCAACTGTACGTAAGTCAATCAAAAAGATGTCTAACATCGATAAAATGACTAAAGACGGTACTTATGCAATCCTTTCTAAAAAAGAGCGTTTAATGATTCAGCGTGAGCGTATTAAATTAGAATCACTTTTAGGTGGTATCGCTGATTTAAACCGTTTACCTGCGGCTTTATTCTTAATCGACGTTAAGAAAGAGCACATTGCAGTAACAGAAGCGTTGAAATTAAACATCCCTACTTTTGCGATGGTTGATACCAACTCTGATCCTTCTAACATCGATTTCCCAATTCCTGCGAATGATGATGCGACAAAATCGATCTCTTTAATTACCGACGTAATTATCAAAGCGATTGAAGAAGGTTTAGATGAGCGTAAACGCGAAAAAGAAGACGAAGCAGAAAAAGAAGCTGTAGCGGCTAAAGCTGCTGCTGATGCACCAGAGGTTAAAGAACCAAAACGTGCTAAAAAAGTAACTGCTGAGGCGGAAGCGGAAGGTACTTCATCAGAAGAAACTAAAACAGAAGAATAGTAATATTTTTTAATTGCAGGTTACTGGTTTCAGGTTTTAAGTTGACTTAACATGAGTTTAACTTGCTGCTTGTAACTTGTAACCTG
>JASLGV010000416.1 GCA_030149995.1 Pedobacter sp. | reverse complement strand
CCCGTTTTTCGAAAACAATTTCAGGATCACTTCTATTCCCAGATCTGCCTGTATGCAGCCAATACCCTTTGTATTCAGAAAACCTTTTATATATGCCGTAGCCGGATAAGGGGTATTCAGTTGAGTAAAAGGCGGGGTTACAGCAAAGATTTCAGTTTTCAAAAGGCAATATTTTACCGCAAAAGTACGTCATTTTACAGATTAAAGTACCATCAAATAACTTTTCTGCTCTATAACAGCTGCCCTCCCGGTATATAAAACCTACATCCAGCTTGTTTTAACTGAGCTGTAAAAAATAGACAGCACGGTACAAACTGTTATAAAAAGGGCAATTAAATTCTGTATCAGCCGTTTAAATTATATAAAATGTTGTTCCGTGTTTAAAAATGAGATTTGCTAACTTTATTTTTCTGCTGTTCTTTACCCAGGTTGGATTTGCCCAAAAGGCTGTTGTGTTTCCTAAAATTACGCCGGTAATTACACAAGTTGAAGAGCTTGTACCCAAAGGATGGCACCTGATGAAAACAGCATACGGCGATTTAAATAAGGATGGTACCGACGATCTGGCCGTTATTATAGAAGCGAACGAAGCGTTTAATGAAAGCCGTACCTACGGCGATAACAACTCTGAAATTATCCGCGAACTGCAGAAACCAAGAATACTGCTTATTTATTTTGCACTTAAAAATAAAAGCCAATACCGGCTTTCCGTACAGAACAACGATTTTATTTTAAGAGCAACAGAAGGCGGGAAACTGGGCGATCCGTTTAGGCAGATAGCCATTAAAGATCAAAAGTTATTTTTAAGTTTTCAGGGGGGCAGTGAATGGCAATGGAATTTAGGTTATCATTTCAGCTTTCAGAAAAACGACTGGTATTTAACCGGTGCCTCAAATGTTTATTACAACAGCCATACAGGCGAAATGACGGAACACGTTTACAATTTCAGCGACCGCGAGCTGTATACAACCTATGGTAATATGTACCAACGTAAAATTGCCAGTTACAGCACCAGCGAGGTGCTGTATTTTACAGAACTGCGTACCTTTAAAACCTTTAAAAAGCCCTGGGCATGGGAAATTATGCCAAATCTTTATTTATAAACTACAGGTTCTGTGCAATAACAAAACCACTGGCCCAGGCCCACTGGAAATTGTAACCACCCAGCCATCCGGTAACATCCAGGCATTCTCCGCCAAAGTATAAGCCGGGTACTTTTTTACATTCGAGCGTTTTAGACGAAAGCTCGGCCGTATCAATCCCACCCCGCATCACTTCGGCCTTGTCATATCCCTTATCACCTGCCGGTTTCACTTTAAAATGATGAATGGTTTGTACAATCAGATCGATCTCTGTTTTTGTTAAAGCGGCCACAGGTTTGTTTAACGGTAAAAATTTGGCCAGGGCATCGGTAAACTTACGCGTATAGAACCTGTTTAATAAGGTAGACAATAAAGTTTTACCACTTAATTTGCGTTCGGCATCCAGAATATTTGCTACATCCTGGTTGGGTAACAAATCAATTTCAATGATTTCTCCCTGCCTCCAGTAAGATGATATCTGTAAAATAGCTGGTCCGCTTAATCCCCAATGGGTAAAAAGAATATTCTCTTCAAAAGAAATCCGTCCGTTGCTTACCGAACAAAAAACAGAATTACCCGATAGCTGGGCAAACCAGGCTTCGTCTTTACCTGTAATGGTTAAAGGAACCAGGGCTGGTGCCGTTTCTACAATATTTAGACCTTGTTGCCTGGCAAAACGAAGGGCAAAATCGGTTGCGCCCATTTTGGCGATTGGCAATCCGCCGGTTGCCACAACAAGCTTTGGTGCCGAAATCTTAACTTCTTTACCATTCCGGTTATAAGTAACTTTAAAACCACCGTCTATTATTTCAACATGGCTGATGGAAGCACCACAACGTATATCCTGATCCATTTCCCTGCACAGAGAAGTAAATATCTGCACAACATCTTTTGCATTTTTATCTTCTGGAAAAAGCTGTCCAAGTGTTTTCTCTGCTCCCTGAATCCCATAGGTTTCAAAAAAATCAATGGTATCTTCTACCGTCCATTGGGTAAAGGCAGATTTTAAAAAATGCGGATTAGCAGAAATAAACTGTGTTTCAGATGCAAACAGATTGGTAAAATTACACCGGCCACCGCCCGAAATTAAAATTTTGGCCCCCGGTTGTTCATTTTTCTCCAGTAAAATAACTTTCTTTCCTAAATAACCAGCCTGTACCGCACACATAAGGCCACAAGCGCCGGCCCCAATAATTATTGCATCTGCATTCATCAATCAATTTATTATGGTTACTTTTGTGCAAAATTAGCATACTTTTTCATTCCTCATGGCAAAACAAATAAGCGATTTAAAATTAGGCATATTAGGCGGTGGCCAGCTTGGCCGGATGCTTATACAGCAGGCAATTAATTACAATGTAACCTCTTTAGTACTCGATCCGGATGCAGATGCTCCTTGCAAACACATTGCCAACTATTTCGAAAATGGTTCTATTACTGATTTTGATACCGTTTATAACTTTGGCAAAAAAGCCGATATTATTACCATAGAAATTGAAAAGGTAAACATCGAAGCACTGGAACAACTGGAAAAAGAAGGCAAACAGGTTTATCCGCAATCGCGTGTAATCCGTTTAATTCAGGATAAAGGTGTTCAGAAGCAATTCTTTAAGGAAAACGACATTCCAACGGCGGCTTTCCATATGGTAAATTCCAAAGAAGACATGTTAAACAGTCCTTTCAGCTTTCCATATATTTTAAAACTGCGGAAAGATGGTTACGATGGCAAAGGGGTTATGCGCATTGAAAAGGCAGAAGATCTTGAACAGGCATTTAAGGCACCTTGCATCATTGAGAAACTGGTTCCCTTTGAGAAAGAAATCTCCGTAATTGTGGCCCGCAACAACAAGGGCGAAATGAAAACCTTTCCATTGGTAGAGATGGAATTTAACCCGGAAGCCAACCTGGTTGAATTTTTAATTTCGCCTTCTACCTATGCAGAAACGGCTCAGCAACGTGCCGAACTTATTGCCAAAAATATTGCTTCTGCTTTAAACATAACCGGTATTCTGGCTGTAGAAATGTTTATAACCCGCGATGGCGAAATATTGGTCAATGAAGTGGCTCCCCGTCCGCACAACAGCGGCCATCAAACCATCGAAGGCAACTATGTATCGCAGTTCGAACAGCATTTACGTGCCATCTACAACCTGCCATTGGGCGATACCAGCAGCATTACCAATGCCGTAATGATTAATCTGCTGGGCGAAAAAGGTTATGAAGGTGTTGCCAAATATGAAAACCTCGAAAAAATTCTTTCCATTGATGGTGTGTATGTTCACCTGTATGGTAAAAAATATACCAAACCATTCAGAAAAATGGGGCATGTAACCGTTGTAGACATAGACCGAGATAAGGCTATTGAAAAGGCCCGTTATGTTCAGAAAACACTTAAGGTTATTGCATAAGCAGCTAAATACAACGTATAAAAATTACTTCTTAGATATTAAAATTTAATTATGAGCGATGGAAATATAAAATCCCCTGTTAACAATGAGGTTAAAGTGGGGATTATTATGGGTAGTAAATCTGATTTACCGGTTATGCAGGATGCAGCTGATGTTTTGCAGGAATTTGGTATTGCATACGAGATTACCGTTGTTTCTGCACACCGTACGCCCGAACGCATGTTTAACTATGCAAAAGAAGCGGCAAACAGAGGACTTCAGGTTATTATTGCCGGTGCCGGTGGTGCAGCCCACTTACCCGGAATGGTTGCTTCCATTACCACCTTACCCGTTGTTGGCGTGCCTGTAAAATCTTCTAATTCTATTGATGGCTGGGACAGCATTTTATCTATTCTGCAAATGCCAAACGGAATTCCGGTTGCCACAGTTGCCTTAAATGCCGCAAAAAATGCGGGTTTACTGGCTGCACAGATTTTGGCTACAGCCAACCCCGCACTTAGAAACCAGATGCAGGTTTACAAAGATACCTTGCGTAAAAAAGTGGAAGAAAGCGCAGCAGAAATGGAAGCTTAATTTATTTAAGTTATTCGCTTCCAGCGTTTCCGTTTAAGGAGATTTTCTGGAAGCGGATGATATCTTAATTCAAATTCGGATCAATCGGAAATTTGCTCACGTGCGCGTATTTTGGTCCGAGGTTTACAATAACATCGCGCCACAACTGTTCATCGTCGTTGTTAAAAATAAGATCAACATAGGGCACTTCACTTACCATCCAGGCATTCTGCGCAAGCTCTTTTAACAGCTGGCCTCCATCCCACCCCGAATAACCCATAAAAAACTTGACTTCATCTTCGCTGATTGCGTTGTTGTTAATCAGTATTTTTAAAGTTTCGAAATTTCCACCCCAATACATACCATTACCAATATCTTCGCCGCTTTGCAACTTATCGTAACAACGGTGTATAAAATGCAGTGTATCGGCAGCCACAGGTCCGCCAAAGTAAATATGATGATCGGCCTCCCATAAATCCTGTATCACATCTTTCAGTAACAGGTTGCCCACCTGATTTAATATATATCCAACAGTTCCCTCTTCACTATGATCGGTTAATAACACAACAGATCTCTTAAAATTAGGATCGGCCATAAAAGGTTCAGAAACCAGTAATCGTCCGGTTTTAGGTTTAATGTTATTAAGCATATTAATATTTATTTGTACACAAGTTAAAGATGCATTAAGTTTGCTTATGCAAGTTACAAATGAATTTCTACAAAACCTGCGCCAGGATTATAAAAGCGCCTCTTTAGATGAAAATGATGTGGATCAAAACCCGCTGGTCCAGTTTAATACCTGGTTTTCGCAGGCGGTAGAAAGTGGCATTTTCGAACCGAATGTAATGACGCTTGCAACAGCCAGCGCCCAGGGAAAACCAACAGCCAGAATTGTATTGTTAAAAGGTGCAGATGAAGCCGGATTTGTTTTCTTTACCAACTACGAAAGTAAAAAAGGTAATGATCTGGCCGAAAATCCGCAGGCGGCACTTGTTTTTTTCTGGCCGGAACTGGAAAGACAAGTACGCATTGAAGGCATCGTAACCAAGGTATCTGAAGATGTTTCTTTAAATTATTTCAGATCCAGACCAAAGGGCAGCCAGATTGGAGCAAGTGTTTCGCCACAGAGCAACATCATTC
>JASLGV010000393.1 GCA_030149995.1 Pedobacter sp. | reverse complement strand
AAAAGCAGCCAACAAAGCAAACAACAACAATTACAAAAGCTACAACACCCTGAGCTACATTGAAGAGTTTAAGGCGGTGGCCATCGAAGAAATGAATGCTTACGGCATCCCTGCCAGTATTACACTTGCACAAGGTATTTTAGAATCGGGCAGCGGCAACAGCGACCTGGCAAAATATGCCAACAATCACTTTGGTATTAAATGTACATCCGACTGGAAGGGTAAAAACTATTTCCGCGACGACGATCAGAAAAATGATTGTTTCCGGGTTTACCGCGATGCGCGCGAATCTTTTAAAGATCACTCTGAGTTTTTGAAACGTAAACGCTACAGCTTTCTCTTTCAGCTGGATAAAAATGACTATAAAAGCTGGGCGCAGGGCTTAAAAACGGCGGGTTATGCCACCAATCCCAAATACCCGGACCTGCTGATTAACATGATTGAAAAATATCAGTTATACCAATACGATCAGTCTGAGAGCGAACGGCAAAAAATTGCCCGGGAAGACCGCGTTTTTACAGAAATTAACAAAAACATTCCGCTGGAGCAAAAGAAATTTACCCCGGTTGATACGCCGCCCCCGGGCGCAAAACCCATTACTGCAGACGGGACCTATACCGTTGTTAAAGGCGATACACTTTACAACATTTCAAAACGTTTTAACCTCACGGTAGACGAACTTAAAATGCTGAACAACATAACTGACGACGGCATTAAGCTCGGACAAACCCTGAAGGTTAAATAATGTTAATCATAAAGATCGGATGTTGTTAAATTGTAGCTTTGCTCTTAAATGAAGTATATAGTTGTTTTTATATTGGCTTTTGGTTGCAGAATGTTGGTGCAGGCGCAAACAAAACCCATTCAGGGGATTGTTATTGACAGGGAAACCAAGCAGCGCCTGGCCAAGGTATATATTTACAATACAAGGAGCGGAGACGGGCTTTACAACAACACCAAAGGTGAGTTTAGTACATTTGCTGTGCCGGGCGATACGCTTGTGGCGGCGCTAAACGGATATGGCGTTGATACCCTTATTTTTAAAGGACAGCCTGCGGCATATTTCCAGCTTAAATCACTTGGTATACGGCTGCGCGATGTACTGATCCAGCAAAAACGGCTTACGCCGCAGGAGCAATACGAAAAAACAACAAAGGCGTTCAGGTATGCCACCATAAAAGGCAGCAGTAAAGATCTGCTCAACCTAAGTACGGGTGGGGTAGGGCTGGGGATTGATGCCATTTACAATCTTTTAAGCAGGCAGGGTAAAAATGCCCGGCATCTGCAACAAATCCTTGAAAAAGATTATCGTGAAGATTTGATCGATTACCGCTTCAATGCAACGCTGGTAAGTCAGATTTTACGCATAAAAGATCCTGAATTAAAAGATTTTATGCAGCAATACCGTCCAACGTACCAGTTTGTACTTAATGCCGATGATTATGCCTTCAATCTTTTTATCCGCAATGCGTATAAAAACTATAAATTAAATCCCAAGATTTTAAGGTTGCCCGCGTTACCCGATTTAAAAATAGATAAGCTGTGAGTGCCCCTGTTTTAATTGTAAAAAGCTTACCTGTAGCAGGTATGGCCATTTTTCCGGTTATCCTGGTTAAAAATTTACAGTTAAAAAACGACCCGGAAATAATCAACCACGAGTCGATCCACTTGCGCCAGCAGGCAGAACTGCTCATTCTTCCTTTTTACCTGCTTTATCTTTTGAATTACCTGTTTAACCTGGTAAAATATAAAAACCACCGGCAGGCCTATCTGAAAATTATTTTTGAACAGGAAGCCTATGCCCGGGAACAGGATTTAACATACCTTCAGAAACGGCGCTGGTATGCTTGCTTTAAGTACAAATTTTAAAAGAGTTGCGATCGGGCCGGGGAATGTTTCCATAAACTTTTTATCTCTGATTATTTTTCATTTTCTTTGTAACCAATGAAGAATTATTTAGCCTCCTTAATCATCATTCTAAGCCTTTGCTCTTCAAAGTTGTATGCCCAGGAGCCCGATACAATTCCCATTAATACAAAAGACCTGAATATTAAATTAAAGCGCAGTCCGCTGCCAAGCCGGTCTATGCCGCTTTCTTTTGAACCGGTAAAAATTACACCTTTGGTTGTAAACGCAAAGGTTAACTACTGGAAAACCAAAACTTCTGTAGGCATTAATGTTAACCAGGCTACCTTTAGTAACAACTGGAAAGGTGGTGGGGTAAACTCCATTGCTGTAGGCGGTATGTTAAACAACAAGGCCGAATACAATAAGAATAACTACAATTATGTAAGTGAGGTGATTTTGCAGTATGGCAAGGTGAAAAACAAAGACCAGCTGCAAAAGAAAACCAACGACCGTATTTACTGGGATAACAAAGCGGCCTTTCAATTATCCAAAAACTGGTCTTTCTTTGCGTCCATCAACTTCGAATCGCAATTTGATAACGGATATTCGTACAGCACGGTTAATGGTGTAGAAACGGGGACATTGATTTCCAAATTTATGGGGCCGGGCTACATAACAGAATCGCTGGGTTTTGAGTACAAGCCATCCAAATTTTTCTCTACCCGTATTGGTACCGGAACCGCACGTCAGACTTTTGTTTTAGACAAATATCTATCAGAAAAAAACGATAAGAACTTTGGGGTTCCCCGCGGGAAGCATTTCCGTAACGAACTGGCTTTTCAGGTAGTAGGATCCTTTGAAAAAGAAATCCTTCCCAATACCGTTCTGAAAACCCGTTACCTGATGTTTATACCATATGAAAACATGGGGCTTGACCAGATCGACCATCGGCTGGATGTGGCCCTGACGGCCAAAATTAACCGCTTTATGAACACCAGCTTAACCGGTGTGGTCTTATTTGATAAAGATACAGATACAAAAATTCAGGCCA
>JASLGV010000343.1 GCA_030149995.1 Pedobacter sp. | reverse complement strand
CACTCATCCAAACGGGAACATCCGCTCATCGATTTAAGTGTGTTTAAGTCGGCTACCTTTATTAATTGTTCGGTTATTATTTTAATTCGTTCCCTTGCACTTTACGGAGGGTTGTTCTTTATTCCTTTTTTGTTGCAGGGTTTAATGGGATATACCGAAATTGACACAGGTTTGCTGCTTTTGCCCAATGCCGTGATGATGCTTATTTTCAGGCCTTATGCCGGCCGGCTGGCAGATAAAGGAATTATCAGGCAACCTTCGCTGATTGGGATTGTATTTATCTCGCTTTCTATGGTTCAGTTTGCCTTTTTAAATACTGGAAGTTCCATCTGGCTTATTATTCTGGCCATGATGGTACGCGGATTTGGAATGAGCTTGCTGGTATCACCCGTATCAACAGCGTTGCTCAATGCGGTAAAACAGCAGCAAACCGCAACAGCTACTTCTGTTAACAGTCTTTTACAACAGGTTGGTGGCTCGGTAGGCATTGCCATCAGTGGTATTTTACATGTATATATTAATCAGCATTACCTCCATAAGAACGATGCTGCTCCTGTAGCCGAACACCTGGCATTAAAAGATGGTTTTCTAATCTCAGCTGTTATTATTGTGCTGGCCTTGTTGCCAGCTTTGAAACTACCCAACAAAAGGGTAGCGGAGCTTAAAACCATTTCAACCCAGGATTCTGAAAATGTAGAAGGTCATTTATAACAGATGGTATTTGCATTTTTATAGATAGATTCTATGGGGCACATTATGAATTGTTTAGGTGTATTTAAAGGAGCGTAAAAAAAAAATAAAAAAAAGTATAGTAATTTGGTAGTCTTTTTGTATGTTTGCTTTTGTAAGCACATTTAATTACACACTTATCAAGAAAGACGGAGGGAAAGGCCCTGAGATGTCTTAGCAACCTGTTACCAAATAAGGTGCTAAATCCTTCCCTTAACAGGGAGAGATAAGCAAGACTTCCTTCGGAGTTCTGATAAGGCGTAGAAGTTTAACATTGAGGAAACAAATTAGGTTTGTTTGTTAAATGAATGACTTACGTTAATTGCGGATAAACCATTAATGAGGGAATTATGAAAAAATCACTACTACTTGCCATCAGCGCGCTGCCATTTGCTGCTTTTGCGCAGAAGCCTTATACCATTAAAGGCGATTTTAAACAAGCTCCAAAAGGAGAAAAAGTTTACCTTTCTTATACATTAAATGGCCAGGAAGTTATTGACTCGGCCCGTGTAGAAAATGAAAAGTTTTTATTTAAGGGTACGATAAAAGATCCGATCCGGGCTTCTTTATATCGTGTACCTGCACAAAAAGGTGCCAGAAGAGATGCCTTGTCTTTTTACCTTGAACCGGCGGCCATTAATTTAGCGGTTGCAGATTCTTTAAAATCGGGCCGTATATCCGGTTCGCAGGTTAACCTTGATAACGATCAGCTGAAAGCGGCCGTTAAACCTGTACAGGACAGGCTCGCTGCCATTAGCTCGGAGTTTGGCAAGTTAACAGAAGAGCAAAAAAAGGATAAAGCCGTTACCGATGCCATCTATGCACGATATGATGCTGAAAATGAAAAACTGGCGCCAATTTACCTGGAGTTTGCGCGCAAACACCCCGCATCTTACATCAGCGTAACCAGCTTGTGGCAGGTAGCCAGTAAAGAGGAGCTGCAGGAAGATGCCTCGAAGGCTTTCAGCGCCTTAGATGGAAAGCTTCAGAAAAGTAAAACAGGTGAGGATTTATCGGCTTACTTTAATGCACTTAAAAAAACAAAAGTCGGCTTACAGGCAATTGATTTTGCACAGAATGATGTAAACGATAAATTGGTTCATCTATCTGATTTCAGAGGTAAATATGTGCTGGTAGATTTTTGGGCATCCTGGTGCGGGCCATGCCGTCAGGAAAATCCAAATGTGGTGGCTGCCTATAACAAATTTAAAGATAAAGGTTTTACCGTTTTAGGCGTATCGTTAGACAGACCGGGTAAAAAAGATGCCTGGTTAAAAGCCATCGAAACAGATCATTTGGATTGGACCCAGGTTTCAGATTTAAAATTCTGGGACAATGCGGTAGCCAAGTTATACGGTATTCGTTCTATTCCCGCAAACTTTCTGATCGACCCTTCGGGAAAGATTATTGCAAAAGGCTTAAGAGGCGAAGCATTACAAGAAAAACTTGCTGAGGTGCTGAAGGCCAAAGCGAAGTAAAAGATATTTCTTCGGGGAGTAGTGTGTAGCATATTTAGAAACATACTACTCCCCGAAATGAAAATGTAATCCGGTAGGAAATCCATGTTGTCTGGATTATACTGTCTGGATCCCCCTTTCTGTAGCGTATTTTTATAATACTTACAAAATCAACCCTATCTACGAATTACGCTTCTCAGCTAAATCCATTGATAAACTTATTAATGGTGGTGGAACTATGTTTGTTTATTAAAAAGAAAGGAAAATATGTCGGTATAAAAATTCAGAAAAGATGTGCCAGCGGCACAGCAGAATTTACCGTATAAAAAAGCAGGAGCGATTGAGGCCGCTCCTGCAAAAGTGATTTATCACGGTAAAGTGACCAGTAATGCGAATTAATGTTTTAATCACTTCAACTAAGGTAACGAAAAAAGTGAGCAGATGTTTTATGAACATACATAAAAGTGCTCTTTTAGGAGAAATTTAACATCTTTTTACAATTCCGGTTCTCGGATTCTCCGTTTCATGTACAATCGTTAAGTGTTAATGCAGGGGGAAACCCCATATCAGCAAGAAATAACAGATAAAGACTGTTGGGTTCTGATGTACTCAATGGCTG
>JASLGV010000304.1 GCA_030149995.1 Pedobacter sp. | reverse complement strand
CAAAACTTCCATAAGTTTTGTTGTTTTTGTCGGCATAAGGAATACCGGTTTTACTTGATCGGTTGGCACTCTTAGAGCCACTACAAGAGGCCAGTAGCGCCGCAACAGACAAACAGGTAAAAGAGTATAGTAAAAACTTTTTCATAAATACAATGGAATTTGCCCACTAAGGCAAGTAACATATAAAATTACACAAATTTAAACGATTTTGTAAACTTTGTAACAACAAATGGGCGAATATATTTTTAAGTTATGGCGTACAAATAATAGTCTGCTTGCATTATACACACTTTTCTGTCTTTTTCTACAGACTTGATTCGTGTAAAGTATTCATCTTTATGTTTTTACAGATTGGCCTTTGTAGCCAGTTTGACATTGATTTTGTGTTTGAATATTATGGCTCATATGGCATAAAAGCAATTATTCGCTGTATAGAATGATTTTCCTGGCGTTATAAATCAATAAGTAAGCTTGATTTATTCGTCAGGTTTCTGGAAATAAGTTTTTTTGTTTTATTTTTAGCAGGATGTTTGTACAGGAACTGGGGGTTTTTTGCTTTTTTCTGTCGAATTAATAAGTCGCCGGATCAAAATAAAAAAAGGATATGAAATATAATTTACACTTTAACGTTTCATAAATAATCTCCAAAATACTAACTTGCCAGCGTCTTATAATACGTACCTTTAAAGGATGAATTTCAAGTATATCAGTAAGCTTGCTTTTTCTGCGCTGTCTATGGCATTGGTATTTGGTAAAACAAATGCACAGGTCACCATTGGAGGTACTCAAACCAATGGCAGCGGATCAAACAACATTATAACAGCTGTTCCTTTTCTTTTAATTACTCCGGATGCACGTGCAGGCGCAATGGGCGATGCGGGTGTGGCCGTACCAGGCGATATAAATTCATCCAGTATAAATGCTTCAAAACTTGCCTTTTTGGAAAAACCTTACGGGTTTTCTGTATCATACAGCCCATGGTTAAAAAACTTGGTGCCCGATATTAACCTGGCTTATATCAGTGGTTATTATAAAATCGACAGCAGGAATACAATTGGAGCATCACTGCGCTATTTTTCTTTGGGGCAAATCCAGCTTACGGATATTAATCAGCAGGATATGGGTATTTCAAACCCGAACGAAATGGCTTTTGATGTGACCTATGCCCGTAATTTTGGTGAAGAGTTCTCTCTTGGAAGTTCGGTCAGGTATATATATTCGAATCTTTCTGCCGGGCAGTTTTCTTCCACGCTCGTACACAGCGGTAATTCGGTTGCAGTCGATGTTTCGGGTTTATACAAAACAGCGACCCATCTTTTTGGTAAAGATGCAATTGTTTCTGCCGGGATGAACATTTCAAACATCGGTACCAAAATGGGTTATTCGGATGGGGTGAATTATTCCCTGCCAACGAACCTTAAACTGGGTGGTGCCTCTACTTTTACCATAGACGACTTAAGCACATTTACGTTTGCACTGGATTTGAATAAACTACTCGTGCCTACCCAGCCCATCTATAATGCAGACGGGCAGATTGTAAAGGGCAAAGATCCGAACAGATCCGTACCCGCGAGTATTTTTGGTTCCTTTAGTGATGCACCGGGTGGCTTTAGCGAAGAAATGAAGGAAGTAGGCATTTCTACCGGACTGGAATACTGGTACAACCGGCAGTTTGCGGTGCGTGCAGGTTATAATTATCAAAATCCGGCCAAAGGCGATAGCAGATATTTTACCGTTGGTGCCGGATTGAAGTATAATGTATTTAACATAGATTTTTCTTACCTTATTGCCAACAGCCAAACAAGTCCGCTGGCAAATACCCTCCGTTTTAGTCTTTTGTTTAACTTTGGCGATAAAAAAGGCAATTAAGCTAAAGAAAAGATAAATCATGAAGATAAGAGTTGGTTTCGGATTTGATGTGCATCAGTTAAAAGAAGCACATCCTTTTGTAGTAGGTGGGGTTACCCTCAACCATCATAAAGGTGCATTTGGACATTCGGATGCGGATGTTTTACTGCATGCCATTTGTGATGCCCTTTTAGGAGCTGCAAACCTTCGCGACATAGGTTTTCACTTTAAAAATACGGATGAACGCTGGCGGGGAATCAGCAGTCTGGTTTTGCTGAAAGAAACCGTTAAACTTTTGGCCGGAAAAAACTGGCAGGTCGGTAATATTGATGCCATGCTGTGCCTGGAAGCACCAAAAATTAATCCGCATATTCCGGCTATGCAGCAACACATTGCCGATGCCATTGGTATTTCTACAGAAGATGTTTCTATCAAAGCCACCACGAACGAGCAAATGGGGTTTGTGGGCCGCGAAGAAGGTGTAGTTGCCTATGCCGTTTGCCTGATCGAGCGTTTATAAATTTAACTCATTTTATCCTGCCAGAGAACCTTCCTTCAGGTTACTGGTTTGGGATGGTACAAAACACAACCGGCTGATTTCAAATCAGCCGGTTGTGTTTAAGCTTAGGAAGCGGATGTCTTAACGTTTCCGGTTCTTTTTAACGTTCCCCAGCTTTCCAGCTCGCCTTTAAGTGCTTTTCTAAAAGAACGGAACAGCACTACATACATCAGCTGACGCCAGAAAAAGCGTTGTGGAAAGATGTACAACAGGTTTTTATATTTTTCTTTTTCCATTTTAAAGGCAATAGCCGCAAAAGCCATGTCTACAATGATGAAAATGATGTAGTAAAATAATACTTGTCCGAAACCATTATGAAGGCTTAATATTCCCGAGAAACCAGTCAGCGTTAAATTGTTGATGGCCCCAAGTGAGAATAAACCACTGATTAAGGAAATGAGCATAAAAAAATCAGCCAGTGGCGAAAACAGTGGAAGTATAATCTGGTAAACCAGAATATTAGGCATTCCCACCATTCCGAAATAGCCATATTTTTTATTTAACAAGGTTTTCCGGTTTTTCCAGAAACTTTGCATTACGCCAAAACTCCAGCGGAAACGTTGTTTTAAAAGCATTTTAACCGTTTCTGGCGCTTCTGTATAGGCAATGGCCGTCGCACAGTTTTTAACACGATAGCCGGCTTTTAAAATGCGCATGGTTAAATCGCAGTCTTCGGCCAGTGTATCAACCGTAAAACCGCCAACTTCCAAAACCACATCTTTTCTGAAAGCACCAATGGCGCCCGGCACAACGGTAATGGTGTTGAGCAAATCAAAAGCTCTTCTGTCCA
>JASLGV010000263.1 GCA_030149995.1 Pedobacter sp. | reverse complement strand
GTTAAACTTTAAGGATGCATACGATCAGGAAATATAATAACACGGGCGTAAAAATAGAGTTTTTACCGGGGTTGATCCGGATTTATAGCAATGCTGCATTCTGGTCTTTTTTAGAGCAATGTCCGGTTACAGATCTGGAAGCTTTTATTAAAACTTTAAAAGGCGATTATCAGCAGAAATACCACAAAACCCTGAAGATTGGCAACAACTCGCTGTTTGTAGAAATTGTGGGGCATGTATATTTTGATTACCTGGCACGTAAGCTTAAACGTTTGTGCGGTTTTAAATGGGGCCGTAAACAACTCATAAAGCTCATCAAAAGGGCAGAAGTAATTGACTGCGGCGAAAGTACTGTAGATGGAAACCGCTGGTTATGGGATGCTTTAACTTTTTTAAAACCTGTAATTTCCAGGTTGATGCCAGAAAATCTGGAGGCTAAAAAACTTGGAAAAGTTTAATCCGTTTGGGCGGCAAAAACCTGTTGTTCCTGGTGTACCATGGTGGCGGCCAGCTGCTCATTTAAAAACAAGGAATGATAAGGCTGTTCAGAATTGTTTATAAAAAGAACAGTGTGGTTGGATATGGTGTTAATAATGGAATTTGACAACGCTGCGGGAACTGCCGGGCATCCCTGACTTCTGCCCAGGCGACCGAGTTGCCGGATGCTCTGTTCGCCTACATAAGTTGCACCATGCAAAACAATGGCTCTTTCACGCGCCCGGTCATTATAACCGGCATCCATGCCATCGAGCTTTAAAGAACGGCCGTGTTTGCCATAATATGTTTCGCCTGTTACATAAAAACCCAGGCTACTTTTATTTGAATTTGGTTCATTTGAAAAGGCATAAGCCTTATCACTGCCGCTTTTTTCTCCATGTGCAACCCAGGTGTTAAGGAGGAGCATCTTTTTATCCAGATCTATAATATACAACCGCTTTCGCGTGCTTTCCTGATCAAAATCGGCAATGGTTAAAATCGATTTTTCCTGTAGCAGACCTGCATACTTAAGGTTGTAAAAACCTGTTAAGGCTTTTTCAAATACGGTTTCGTCTAAACTGGTGCTATCCAGATGTATCTGGTGGTATATGTTCGAAATATAAGCGTTGTACGTACTATCGGCAGCAATTTTCGGTGCAAGTGCCTGTTGCGGGTAACTTTTTTCGGCAGACTTCCAGCCAATCATGAAAATGGCATTGGTAAACAGCAGGAAGATGATAATTTTAAGGGAGTGTCCGCTCATGAACATTTTTAATTGATACTGAAATACTTATACGTTTTTTTATTGTAAATATTGCCGTCTGAGAAAAAACAGAAAGACAACATCCAGAAATTAATCTTAATGAGCGGCAGTAAGCTGGCTTCAAATGCGTAAAAATCATCCTGATTGCCTATTTTTACCAGCTCAATTCAATTATATGCCCGATCAGGATAACGATTACTCTTTCTGGACCAAGTACAAACGATTTGCAACCACCGAGATACTCATGTATCTGATTATGATTGTAGGCATTGCCCTCGGCATTATTTTTTTAAGCTAAGTGCCAGCTTTAAATGGTCTGTTGAGTTTACATCGCTTATAAAAGTCGAAAAAGCTGTATACTGATCGGCAGGGAAGTTACCTTCGTTTAATATAAATTTGCGGCTGTAAATAATTTTTTGACCTTCAACAATCACTTTCGAACTATAGGTACCAAAAGGCGTTGTGATATTTTTTTCTTCCGGCCTGATTAATTCGGTTCGTACATTATCCGGAAGCTGGTAAGTGATGGTATCCTCATCTGTATATCCGCGATTCAGGTAAAAGGGTAAAAGGCGGTTCCTGGCTTCAGAAACCGGTGCTTTAATGTTAAAGGCATTGAGCTGCAGGAACATCTTATTTCCATTTACTGTGCCGTAGTTTGCAACTTGAAGCTGAAGATCTTCGGTTATGGAAGGATTAGAACCTTTATTTTTCAGGTATTGAACATTTTCAAAATCAATGTTGTCGATGTCGTAAACTTCTTTAAGTAATTTAGGTTGTTCTGAAACAGGCTTGTCACTTATGTATTCATGATTATCGTACTGCGCGCCAGAGAAAACAGTCTGCATTTTTCCCGAAATATTTCCATCGGGTTTTAAAATCAGTTCGGCCTTACGCTGCTGCAGATTCTGTGATACAGTTAATCTGGGCGTACGCAGTAATTTTCCACCTTCTTCAGTGCAGGCCAATACGATACGGTCGTCGGTAAAATCGCCCAGAAAGCCAAAAGGGATTTTCTGGCTGGTACACTCGAGCCAGGTGGTATCGCCTTTTAAAGGCATGCAAAGTATTACATGGTTGGCCTGGTTCATACTTGCGTAATTTTGATCCAGGCTTTGTTTGGTACTACCTGCATCCACAATACAATAATAAGACGGAATACCGGCTATTTTTAAGAGGCTTTGCATGTAGTTTACCAGCGCTTTACAATCGCCGTAGCCCAGACGGTCTACTTCTGAGGCAGATACCGGCTGAAAGCCGCCAATGCCAATCTGAATGCTGATGTAGCGCGTTTTACTTTGCAGGTAATTGTATATCTTCCGGGCCTTTTCTTTATCCGTAGGTTCATTTTTAACCAGTTCTTTAATTTGCTGAACGGTATTGGCAGGCAGTATGTCGCGGTTTTTAAGTAAATCGTCGTATATCCATTTACCCAGTTCCTGCCAGTTGTTGTAATTGCCCTTATAATTATAATAGCTGAATTGTATGGGGGCTATTTTTATACGCGGTTGGTATGTTTTGGGATCGGGGCTGTAAGATTCGTTTTTAATGGCGGCGAGGTTATCAACG
>JASLGV010000262.1 GCA_030149995.1 Pedobacter sp. | reverse complement strand
GGTTGATAAGAGGGTAAAGGTTACCTGATCGGATATAATGGCAATACCCAGTTCTTTTTCACTGAAATAAGCTAAAATTAAAGGAAAACCCACAAAAGAAGTGTTGCTGAGCCCGCTGGTTAGCTTTAGTCCGCCAGAAGTGCCTTTGCTGATATTCTTTTTTATGCGGCTGTAAATGGTAATGAAGAGCCAGGCACAACACCAGACCAGGACAGGCGCAAGGGCCGGGAAAAGCAGGTCGTTAGACCATTTAATGTGGGGTAGATATTTAAAAGATACAGCCGGTAGGGCGAGGTAAATAATCCAGGCGTTGATGCCTTTGTGAGCGTCTTTTGGCAATGTTTTGCTTTTTCTGAAAAGCAATCCTGCCAAAATGCATATCGCGATAAGTATAAAATTGGCCATGAGCCTTGTAAAGTTAATATACCCGGCAGGCTTGCTGCCAGGCTTTTTTTAATTCTAAAATGTTAAGATGCTTTCGGATCTGAACCTGCCGGCTTCGATTTCGGCTTTTTCTTGTTCCAGACTTTTTTACGGTTATTGTTCCGGAGGGGTTTTTCCTCTGTGTGTGTAATTTCGATGGCAGCCACTTTTTCTGGTAGCGGCATTCTCGGAACTTCCTTTTCAATCAGTTTTTCTATGTTCTCAAACCGGCGCTTATCACGTCCGTTAACAAGTGTAATGGCTGTTCCGGTGGTTTCGGCACGTGCAGTACGGCCAATTCGGTGAACATAATCAGCCGGATCGCCCGGTACATCATAGTTAATAACCAGGTCAACACCTTCCACATCTATTCCTCTGGAGAGTACATCTGTGCCAATCAGGATGGGCAAGCGCCTGTTTTTAAAGGCCAATAAAATGCTCTCACGCTCTTTTTGGCCTAAATCCGAATGAAAGGCTTCTGCTTTTAGATTAGCCGATTTAAAAGCTTTATAAAGTGCTTTTACCTTTTCTTTGGTGGAGGCAAATATAATGCTGCTTTTGTAGCTGTCGTTTTTAAAGATTTCTGAAAGAAGGGCCTGTTTTTGCTGATCGTGAAGATTGTATGCCTGTTGGTTGATACCGGCTGCAGGTTTGGCGATGGAAATGGTTATTTGCTTTGGGTTATTCAGGATTCGTTCGGCCATTTTCCTGATTTTGGGCGCCATTGTTGCCGAAAACAACAAGGTTTGTCTGTCTTTTGGCAAATAACTGATGATTCGGATAATGTCATCGTAAAAGCCCATGTCCAGCATGCGGTCTGCTTCATCCAGAATGAGATGCTGCAGGTGGTTGAGCTTTAAAGCACCCGAAGCCAGGTGAGCTATGAGCCTGCCGGGCGTTGCAATAATCACATCGACCCCTTCGCGCATGGATCGCTTTTGCTGTTCGTACGCAATCCCGTCGCCACCGCCATATACAGCAAGCGAACTGATGTTGGTAAAGTAAGCCAGTGCCTCTACCTGTAAATCTATTTGCTGTGCCAGTTCCCGCGTGGGTGCGAGGATTAAGGTATTGTTATGCCGTTCAGTTGCGGTGCTGATTTTATTCATAACCGGCAACAGGTAACTGGCCGTTTTACCCGTACCCGTTTGGGCGCATGCAATCAGATCATGATTTTCCAGAATTACCGGAATGGCCTGTTCTTGTATGGGAGTAGCGCTTTTATATCCCATGGCCATGAGGCCTTCGTATAAATCGGGATTGAAGTTAAAGTCGTTAAAATTCAATATGTTATTTTTTTCTTATGGGTACAAAAGTACCTCAAATTGTAACGAATAACAAACCGGATTGCCTTTACTTTCTATTTTAAAGAAGCGGTTGGATAATTACCCTTTTCAACAAGTAATTTAACCTTTCCGTTTAAATCGCATTCGTAAATTTTTGAAGGCCCTGTTTTAGACTGAAGCTTGCTGCCGGCACCAAAAAAGATCCGGTCGTCTGCGGTTACAAAAAGGCTGTTTGCTGCTAATTCGGGTGTTGAAATTTGTTTTAGCGCCTTCGTTTTAACATTTAAGGCATAAATGGCTTCTGTTACGGGTTCAGACTTGATGTTCTCATTTCCGTTAAAAAATATAAGCGTTTCCTGATCCTTGCTATAGAAGAACTGTTGTACATCGCCCCATTTAAAACCGGGTGCCAGATCGGAAAGTTTTACAGCAGCAATGGTTTTATCAGCAAGGTTTAGCGAATAGAGAAAATGTGCATCCGACGCAATGATTTTTTTTCCGTCGGCTGTCCAGCTTGGATTGGCATAATGCGTGGCTGATTTCTCATCTAAAATATTAAAATCTGTAAAATCGGCCTTAATTAACCCTATTTTATGAAGTCCGCCCGGTGTAAGGATGTTGAAGGCAATGAATTGCCCGTCTGGCGACCAGGAAGCACCTTCGTAGTGTTTGCTGCTGATGTTTGGTTTTCCCTGACTTTTATTTTCCATATCGGCCACCCAGATGCTTTTGCCGCCGGTACTGTCTGTAACGGTGTAAGCAAGTTTATTGCCATCGGGCGAAATGGCTGGCTGGGCGGCGCCTCCAAAAGAAACCTGGTTTAAGGTATCAATGCTGGTTGCCACGATTTTGTTCCCATCCTGGTAAGCCAGTGCATATTTCTTATTACTTAGAGAAACGGTGTCGAGTAAACTGGTGTGTTGTTGTTCACTGCTGGAGTTACAGGCGGCCAATGTACCGGCTGCCAACAGAAAAAGAGTTAATCTCAGGGAAAATGTGCGCATGCACAATTTTACGAATTTTTTAAAAAAACAAGATCCGGATGCAGGGAAACAACCGGATCTTCTTGTTTTATGATAATCTGCAGACTTATTTCTTGTTTTTATCTGCAAAGCCAAATACCTTTTGCAAAAGAGAGGTATTGCGGGTCCCTAAATTATCTCTTATCTTAAGTTCTTCCTGTGCAACTTCAATAAACAAACCATCAATGGCCTTTTGGGTTACGTATTGAGAAAGATTGGTATTAACCGGGGTTACCAGAGGCAGCTTGTTGTACTGGCTGGTTAGATCTGAATAGTATTTTGTGGCGTTTACTTTATCCAGGCTTTTGTTTACAATCGGACTGAATTTCTCCGTTAATTGTGCTGTGGTTGCTTTTTTGAAATAAGTTGTGGCTGCATCTTCCTTGCCCATTAATAAATTCATGGCATCGGTAACAGTCATTTGTTTAATGGCCGAAACAAAGATGGGTTTTGCTTCTTTGGCTGCATCTTCTGCTGCCCGGTTCAGGCTGGTAATAACATCATCGCAAAGCGAATTTAAACCGAGGCCGCGCAAGGTTTTTTCAACTTTTTGTGCTTCTGGTGGCATTAAAATTTTAACCGCGGCATTGCCTAAAAAACCATCCTTTACAGAAAGGCGGTCGGCACCTGCCGAGATACCCAATTCCAGCGCCTGCTTAATTGCATCGCCAATTTCCAGGTTGGTTGGTGTTAAACTATTGGTAGTGGTACCGGTTTTGGTATCGGTGGTTTTTTGTGGCGTAACCTTTTTTAAAAGGTTGCCTAATTTACTTTGCGCATTTGCATTAAATGTAAAGGCCAGCAGTAAAGCTAAAAGACAGAGATTCGCTTTTTTCATATGCAAATATATAATACTTTATACATCTGCCCGGCATGAAAAAAATGTTAAAAAACGAAGAAGAAAGGAAAGGCATTTCGAATGCCGAATAATAAAAAAAGCTCCGGATAAAAGCTTGTACTCATCTTAACAACGGGTACAAATATTTTTAAACCGGAGCTCGTATTTAAATAGAACGGAGCGTTAATTAATCGCGTAAAACTCTAAATCTGTAAGGGAAATTCCGGTGGTTCCTAAATTGCTTCCGCCGGTTTTAATCAGAAAATACACGGTTCCGCTTTTGCTAAACTGTATCTCATTGTTGCTGCCGTTACAAGAAAGAACCGATAGTTTATCATCGAATGCTGCTCTTCCGCAACCATTCCAGGTATTTAAACCTAAAAGAACCGGTACACCGCCGTAATCCTGGCCTGTTACAGGTGCTTTTTCATTGATATAAAGTTCCAGCCAGGTATCGCTTGCACCACTACCAAAGGCTCTTGCATCAAACTTATATTTTTTACCTGCTTCTACCTGAATGGCCTGGTAAATAGCCTGGTGGCCACCATTGCCTCCTGTTGCTGTAACGCTGCCATTGTTAAAGGTCCAGCTAACGCCGGCATTGATGTTCAGGATGGTCCAGTTTACATTATCGCCTGGTTTCATCTCGCCGCCTTTTAGCAGGTTTTGACCTTTAAAATCTTCAGCAATCGTAATTTCCTGGGTCGATTCTGCTGTGCCGCTGGTGGTAAAAATTTTGATCCGTACTTTGTAAACCCCTTTTTTAATAAAGAACTTTGAAAAGGTCTGCCCTTCGCCAAAAGTTCCGTCACTGATGTTCCAGTAAACATACCATACAGGCGTTTTGCCATCGTATTTAAAGTTAATCAGGTTGGTGTTGGTCTTGTCTACGCTGTAACTGAATACAGCATCACCGGCAGTTGGTGGCGGTAAGGTATCTTCCTTTTTTTTGCAATTGGAGAACAGAAATAGGATCCCCAAAAACAGCATTTTTATGAAAGTTAAATTGATATTTTTCATTATCATATTTGGTTATATGAATGCTACCATCAAAATTCTAATGGTAGCATTATAATTTGTGCCTTAAAGATTATGGTTTAGTAACCCGGGTTTTCTACTAACTTATTGTTGTTATTGATGAAGTCGCGACCGATCGGAAGATAGTATTGTCTTTCATAGAAATTCATTTTGTTTGTTTCAGCATTAATGGTTTCGTATGTAAAGCTTACATTTCCGGAAGCATCTACATGGCGCAATGGTCTGTCGCCTTGCACCTGGATGCTCAGTTTATCAACTGCAATTCTCCATCTTCTTAAATCCCAGTACCGGT
>JASLGV010000217.1 GCA_030149995.1 Pedobacter sp. | reverse complement strand
GCAAAATTATAAAGACAACCTGCACGTTTCATTTCCTTTTCATAATCATGATGTCCTTTTTCAAGCAGCTGATATTCCGGACCTGAAGCCCAGGCTGTAGGTATATCGGCCCGTTCGGTTACGTTAATAAAAACCCCGCTGTTTCCTTCTTCGCTGATCTTCCAATCGAAACGAAGTTCGTAATTTTCAAATTCCCGATCGGTTACCAGATCTCCGTGTGCGGCCTCCGTACCTGCAACACAGCTCAGTGTTCCATCTTTAGCCACCCAGGCTGAAGAAATATTTCCCTGGTTATAGAGGTGCCAGCCATTTAAGGTTTTGCCATCAAACAACAATTGATATCCCTGCTCTATTTCTGTTTCAGAAAGTTCGTTGTCTGTAACTTTAGAAGTTTTGCATGCTGTTATAAGGGTGATGGCCAGCCCTGCCGCAGCCACAAATGTGGTAAGCTTTTTCATGTAAATAGTTTTATTATTTAGTTTATGGTTAATAAGAGCGTTAACATCCATTACGGAAATCTGGTACGTAGCCGGCAACCAGTTTCACACCGGTAATGAGGCCTGTACACTGATCTCCCACAGGAGATTGTATGCCAAAACCAACGGCCACCCGCGCTTCCATTGCCAGACCAAAGGCCCTTACAAAGCGCCAGGAAGAGCCATTAAGCGAATAATGCAGGCCCCAGTAATTTCCCTTTCGTGTAATCCGAAGCCAGCACTGACCCGAAGTAAGCCGTTCGCCATTGGCATCATCAGACCATTGATCGGTAATAACCGATACCACATTGTATCGGGCATCTATCCCTCTTTCAACCGCCAGTTTAATCCATTTTCTGTCGTCTTGCCTTACCATCAGAAAAGCAGCATCATAATCAAAATTACCCTGTGTTTCTACACGGGCAGAAAAAGTAAAATCGCCTTCAACATCTTCAAAAAAGAAGGCTGCACTGTCTTTTACATATTCATCGTACTTGCAGATAAAATCTGTTTGCCTGGAGGCAAATAACCTGACCCCATTTTCAATCATGTCAGCTTCACAGCTGTTCAAGTGGTTTTGCAACATGCCCCTTGTTATTTCATTGTTGATCTTCATGTCTGTTTTTTTAACTTTTAAATTCCCTTCCCGGTTCAGTAAAAGCATTTCTTTAAGGTAATTTAAGCATAACTGCAGCAACTGATTTCTGCCATAGAATAATCAAAATCGAAATGCAGTTTTGCAAATAAATGCAAAATTGCATTTATTTGCAATAAAAAATCATGAAATTAGCACATGTAGCCATATGGGTAAGTGACCTCGAAAAATCAAAAGCCTTTTATACGCACTATTTTAAAATGCTTAGTAACAACAGATATACGAGTTTGCGGCATCCTTTCCATTCGTACTTTTTAACTTTCGGGTCAGACCCGGACGTTCGCCTTGAGCTGATGCAAAAACCCGGCATCGACAGGAATAAATCGGCCGCTCGCGGAATGGTCGAGGGTTACGCCCATATTGCCATTTCTGTTGGCAGCAAGGAAAAAGTAGATCTGCTTACCGAGCAAATCAGAACCGATGGCTACACCGTAATTGGAGAACCCCGTACAACCGGCGATGGTTATTATGAAAGCATTGTTGAAGACAACGAGGGAAACTGGATAGAGATTATCATATAGATTTTGCAAGAATTGAAGGTTAGGAACAAAACACATGAAAATCAAAAATATAATATTCGACTTTGGAGATGTATTACTGAGGTGGAACCCCCGGTATTTGTACGAACAGCATTTTAAAAATCCGGATGAACTGGACTATTTCCTTAACAACATCTGCAACGACGACTGGAACCGCGAACAAGACCGTGGCCGGCCTTTTGCCGAAGCGGTACAAATGCTCCAGCAACAATACCCGGCCTACCATGATCAGATTGCCCTGTTTGATCTTAACTGGAATACCATGCTACAATCTGATATTCCCGGAACCGTAGAGATTTTAAAGCAGGTAAGCAAAAACCATAAAATTTTTGGCCTCACCAACTGGTCGGCAGAAAAGATTAAGGTGGCCTACGCACGATTTGATTTCTTTAAACGATTCGATGGCATTATTGTATCGGGCGAAGAAAAATTAATCAAACCCGATCACCGCATTTACGAATTACTGTTGCAAAGATTTAAGATCAATGCAGAAGAATCGTTGTTTATAGACGACAATCCTGCAAACGTACAGGCAGCCAGAGAAATGGGGATTCATGCCATTCAGTTTTTTGACCCGCCTGCTTTAAAAAAGGCACTTAAGTATTACGATATTATTGTTTAACAGGCGGCCTTTCTTATAGATTAAAAAGACTGGAACAAGTTGCGGGGTGGCATGGCTTTATCATACCCCATCTCTTCAGTGGTCCGGGATTTCCAACTGACATCACAATTAAACCAAAAAGGCTGTATCCTACCCGAAAGCTATACCTCATTTAACTGCAAATATTCAATTACTTTGCCATCAGGCTGCTCGGCAATAAACCGTATTCCTGTACTGACCCGGTTTAGCGGTACAATGATTCGTTTGGCTTCCTTTTCTAATATTTCCCAAAAAGGTTGCAGCTCATCTACCAGAAAAATGGCGTTTACCATACGTGGTATTTCGAGTGCCTCAGGCCCGTCAACAGCGCCCAGCACCACGAAATGCCCGATTAAATTCAACTTATATCCATCGTGTGCTGCTGCAAGTGCAACTTCCTGACCGGTAATTTTTTTATAAAAAGCCACGGTGCTGTCAAAGGTGTCTGTTACAACCGGGAGCAAAACTGTTTTAATTTCCATTGTGTATTTTTTTAACTTTGTGCAAAGCTATTTGCTCATTCAAAAAGTTACAATAAGTCATTTTTTTATTAGTTACCCCATGGCAAATATTATAAAAGAGCACTCCACCAATCAGGCCAATAAAAAAGCACTTTCGGGCAGATGTCAGGTAAACGATGTGCTCAGTTTAACCGGTAAACGCTGGCTTATGACCATTCTTTACGAAATCTCTTTGGGCAACAATCATTTTTCTACCTTGATTAAAGGTATTCCGGGTATCTCGGCGCATATGCTGGGTTCGCGCATTGGTTTACTGGTCGAAAATAACCTGGTTACCAAACAGGAAATAGAAAACACCATTCCCATGCAAATAACCTATACCATAACCACCAAAAGCCGTCAGCTGCTTAAAATAGTAGATGAGCTGAACGAATGGAACCGTTACTGGGCAGATTGATTACCTGCCCATAAACCCGAAATCCAAACGGCCCAACTTACCAACAA
>JASLGV010000210.1 GCA_030149995.1 Pedobacter sp. | reverse complement strand
AAGGTTTTTCAATTACAATACGGCTGTTGTCTTCATCCTGAGTAAGCTTATACTTTTGAAGGCATTCGGCAATTACCGGGAAGAAATTAGGCGCTACTGCCAGGTAGAAAATAACCTGTGTTTCCGGCCCGTATTCTTTCTGATAGGTTTCAATCGAAGCTTTCAGATTCTGGAAAGTTTTAGGCGTATTAAAATCAGTAGGGCAGTAATGAATGGTATTTTTAAACGTATCCCACTTTTCTTTTTGCACTTTTCCGGTACGGGAGAATTCATTTACAGCATCTTCCAGTACCTGGGTATAGCTTTCATCTGTAAATTCTGTCCGGCCGGTTCCGATAATGGCAAACTTATCAGGCATATAACCTTCTATAAACAAGTTATATAAGGCTGGGGCCAGTTTTCTTTTATTTAAATCGCCGGTACCACCAAATATGACAAATATGGTGGGGTTTAATGCGGTATTTTGTTTCATTTTATCTATGAAATGAGTTGTTTTAGGATAGTTTATTCCAGTCTGCATGAAATACGCCCGACTGGTCAATACGCTCAAACGTATGCGCACCAAAGAAATCTCTTTGTGCCTGAATTAAGTTTGAAGGCATTCTGCCACTTGTAAGCGTGTCGAAATAGCTTAAGGCCGAACTAAAGGCTGATATGCCCAAGCCTACCTGCATACTCGAAATAATGGTTTTACGTGTGCCCGGTAAAGCAGCTTTTATAATTTCCTGAATGCCTGCATCTCCAAATAAATGTTCCAGTGCATTGTTTTTATGGTAAGCCTGGTAAATATTTTCAAGGAACCTGGCTCTGATGATACAACCACCTCTCCAGATTTTCGCAATTTCATCCAGTTTCAGGTCGTATTGATATTCTTTCGACGCCTGTACCAACAAATGCATCCCTTGTGCATAAGCTGTTATCATGGCAAAATAGAAAGCATCTTCCAGCTCATCAATGCTGATGTCGATTTTGGTATCACCTTTTTTAAAGGCTTCTCCAAGTGAAACGCGCAGTGCTTTGAATTTTGATAAATCACGGTTAGAAACCGCTTCGTTAATAATCGGTGTTGGCAACTGCAATTCCATCGAAACTTCTGAGGTCCACTTACCGGTTCCTTTGGCACGTGCTTCATCTTTAATCTGATCCAGCAGGTCGTTACCAGTTTCGGCATCTTTAAATACAAAGATTTCGGCGGTAATTTCGAGCAGAAAAGACTGTAGTCTACCCGAATTCCATTTTTTAAATACTTCAGAAATTTGTGTATTGGAATAACCCAATCCATTTTTTAAGATTCCATACACTTCGGCAATAAGTTCCATAATGGCATATTCAATTCCGTTATGGACCATTTTTACAAAGTGACCGGAAGCACCAGGACCAATATAGGTAACACATGGATCGTCGTTCACTTTAGCAGCAATGGCACTGAAAACATCCTTTACTACATTATAAGCTTCTTTATCGCCACCCGGCATCATGCTCGGACCGAAACGTGCACCTTCTTCACCACCAGAAATCCCCATTCCAAAGAAGTGTAAACCTACTTTTTCAAGTTCATCTACCCGGCGGTTTGTATCGGTAAAATGTGAGTTTCCGCTATCTATAATAATGTCGCCCTTGCTTAAAAGCGGCTTTAATTCGTCAATAACACTGTCTACAATCGGACCGGCAGGTACCAGCAATACAAGTGTCTTGGGCGATTGCAGCTGATCAATAAAGGTCTTAATATCATCAAATCCTTTTAGTCCATGCTGTTTTCCTTCTGCTTCCAGTTTTTCGATCATTTTGTGATCTTTATCGTATCCTGCAACAGAAAAGCCTTTATCGGCCATATTAAGCAAAAGATTACGGCCCATTGTGCCCAAACCAATCATGCCTAACTTGTATTGTTTAGATTCGCTATTTGTCATTTTTTAATTTTTATAGATGCCCAAAATTAGGGTTTAGAAATTAATAATTGAGATAATGTTGTTAAATGTTTGTAATAAAAATGCCCCTGCAAATTCTTACTTTTTCTGCGGATTTACCGTAAAAATATGATATTTATCGCTGCCTGCCCAAAGTTTTGCACCTCCTTTAATTCCATCCCGGTTGGTTACAACTTTGATATTATCATCAAGATCAAAGTTTATCTGTTTGGAGTTGCCACCACCGATATATAAGGTATCGTAGTTAAAGACTGTCTTATAGATATTTATAACTCTTTTAAGGCGCTTGTTCCATTTATCCTGTCCGATTTTTTCAAAAGCCTTATTGCCGATGTAGTCGTCGTAATCTTTTTCTCTTGTAAGGGGCAGGTGCGAAAGTTCCAGATGGGGCAGAAGCTCTCCATCGTATACAAGCGCTGTACCGAAACCTGTTCCAACGGTAACCACAATTTCAAATCCCTTCCCGGAAACAACGCCCAGTCCTTGCTGATCGGCATCATTGATGAGCCTTACAGGTTTATTAAAGCGATTGGCTACCTGCTGTGCAAGATCTACATTATCCCATTTATTCTTAGCCAGATTCGGAGCAGTTTTTACAATCCCGCATTTAACATACCCCGGAAAACCAATGGAAATCCGGTCATAAGTATCCGGAATGGGTTTAATTAATTCTTCTATGGTGTCTAAAACATCCTTTGGCGTGGCATTTTCGGGTGTTTTACTTTTCAGGTATTCAGAAAGCATGTTGCCTTCTTCGTCTAAAAGCACCGTTTTAATGCTGGTGCCACCAATATCTATAGAAAGTATGTTGTTGTTTTGAGCTTTTTTTGTGATGGTCATTGTTTAAGTGTTTTATAAAACTAATTTCTACAATTTAATCTTAACAAAAAAATTTAGGAATTGATTGAAATAAAATCACAATACAAAATCTATCTTTTTAGTAGATTATTTTATATGTTTGCTGCGTCATCTGTTTTTATATAAAGTAAAAAGAATTCTATGATCAATTACCTTGCCTTTGCCATCCCTGCGTTCTTCCTGTTTGTTTTTATGGAATATAAGCTTGCGCGGCATAAAAAAAAGGCAGAACTCTTTAAATACGAAAGCTCTGTTGCCAACTTTAGCGTAGGCATAGCTGAGCGGCTTTTAAATTTATTTATTGCTGCGAGCTTTTATAAAATTTATTGTTTCGTATACGATCATTATGCCTTGTTCAACATTCCAAACAAATGGTACATCTGGATTTTACTATTACTGGCTACAGATTTAGTCTGGTATTGGTACCACCGGCTTGGGCATGAAATAAATTTTTTGTGGGCAGCCCATATTGTGCATCATCAGAGTGAAGAGTTTAATTTTACAGCAGCTGCCCGTATTACAACTTTTCAGGCCGTTTTTAGAAATGTATTCTGGTGTATACTGCCATTAATCGGGTTTAACCCAACCATGATTGTGAGCATTTTGCTTATTCATGGTGCTTATTCCTTTTTTACACATACACAGGTTATTGGTAAACTGGGCATTCTTGAATATGTTTTTATTACACCTTCGTTGCATGGTGTACACCACGCAGCTAACGAAAAATACCTTGATAAAAATTACGGGGATGTTTTTGTGTTCTGGGATAAAATTTTCGGTACATTTCAAACAGAGGAAGAACCTCCCGTGTATGGATTAACGCACCCCATAAAAAGCTACAGCTTTTTGTGGCAGCACTTTCATTATTATCTCGAAATTATTGAAGCCTGCCGTCGTGGACAAACATTTAGAGAAAAATGGATTGCTGTATTTGGTTCGCCTGCCTTAATGGATCAGAACATCAGACCTGTTCTTGAGAAACGATACCTGCAAAACAAAGAGAAAAAAGAGCAAAAAATCAAATTCAAAGCTTACCTCAATTTTCAGTTGATCCTGGTGGTAACGCTATTGGTTCTTCTTACGCTCTTTTTTGATGGCCTTGCAACAATTCATAAGGTATCGGCGCTGATCTTTATATTAATTACGCTTATTAATGTTGGCGCCTTATTGGAACAAAGACGCTGGATTTATTACCTGGAATGCTTTCGTTTGATCCTGGTTTTTGCTTATGTGTTTTATATCTGCAACATTTTTGCTTTCCTGATTATTCCGGTAGCCATACTTATTTTACTGGAACGGACCTTTTCTGTTCAGCGTTTATATCAAAAATACGTGCTTAAACTCGAACAGGCCGAATAAATACGTTCGGGCCACTTTAATTATTGCTCATAATCTAAACTCTATAAATGCAGAAAGCGTTCCGTAAAGGAACGCTTTCATTTTGTTTCAATATGAATTAATTAACTACTTTTTGTTTTAAGCAAGATCCAATTTACTGTTCTTGCGTTGGGGTAGTGGTACCAGTGTCTTTTCTACCACCTTTTTTATGATCTTTCTTGTGTGCCTTTTTTTCTGCACGTAAAGCTTCCAGTTTTGTTTTTTGCGCTGGTGTTAAGACCTGTTCAATTTTAGCTTTATCGGCCTCCATATCGGCTTTTCTGGCCTTACGTTCGGCCTGAACGGCTGATTTTTTCGCTTCACCTTTTTTAGCCCGATCTAATTCTATGGCATAAATTTTCTGTTTCTGATCGGCTGTAAGACTTAACTTTTTGTCGAGCTCTGACGTAGATTTTTCTGCTCTTTGCTCGGCAGTCAATTTCTGGTGGTCAGCCTTGTTGTTTTTCTTTACATTGTCTTGTGCAAATGCAGCTGTAAACCCAAACAGGGTGATGGCTGCCATTAAAATTACCTTTTTCATCGTGTATGTTTTTTATTGATAGATTAAAAAACGATTCGGTGGTTTAAAAAAAGAACGTTAAAATATGTTAATTTTTATTAAGCTGAGAAATTGATTTCTGCATTTGCGACATCATATGCGTTAGCGTTTCCATAGTTGGTTCTGGTGTTGGTTCCGGTAATGAAGTAGAAATATATGCTTTTGCTTTCCATATTTCCAGAATATCATCAGCGGCTATTGTATAAGGATCGTATACCTTATTATCAGAAACAAGTTTCAGATCTTTATTTTCACGGAAACGGTTGCCGGCTCTTTTATAAACCACACCTTCGTTTTTACTGATTACCACATAGGTTTCGCCGGTTTTAACCTCGTTCCAGTTATCTAAATACTCTCCAATAATTACACTTCCTGGTTGTACCGGCAGCATGCTGTCGCCCATAATTTCAAAGGCACGGAAGGTTCCCTGGCGCAAAGCAGGAATGGGTAACTGAAATTTAGGCAGATCACTGATGTATTGCGGGTCTGAAAAGCCATTCAGGTAACCTGCACTTGCCTTAACGGGTACCAGTTCAATGTTTTCCCGGTCGTTCTGATCAACAGAAATACTTAATACGCGCAGATTGGAACCCTGGCTTTTTGGTTTTGGTTTCCAGCTATCGGATATTTTTTCATTGATAAACTCATCAATGGTAAGCTCAAAGTGTTCTGCTATTTTTTTTAGCAATTCATATTTCGGTTCGGCACGATCCTCCTCGTAAGCACCAATCAACGAACGCTTAATTTCCA
>JASLGV010000086.1 GCA_030149995.1 Pedobacter sp. | reverse complement strand
GTTTAAAGCTAATTTAAATCCCCGTTTTTTATTCCGCACAATGCGATATGACGGAAAAACACGAATTTTTAGCCTTAAAAAGACCGTTTAATCTGTAAATTTCCCCAATACATTAATTTTTCTAAATAATAACAATCTGTTAACATATATTTTTAAAATAAATAATAAAAAATTAGATTTGTGTTATAACAACTAACATGTATAGGCCTCATTTTTCGGTTTTTTCGGATCAGAAGTTGCTCGGATTGATGCGAGACGACAATACTGCGGCGTTTGAAGAAATCTACAACCGTTACTGGAGGGTTTTAGTGGATGTGGCATTCCAACGGCTGAAATCAAAGGAAGCGGCGCAGGAAATTGTTCAGGAAGTCTTTATCAACCTTTTTATTAAGCGAAACGAAGTTGAGATCAATACAAGTCTTGAAGCCTGGCTCAAAACAGCCCTAAAATATAAAGTATTTAATATTTACCGCTCTCAGCAGGTACATCTGGCACATCTGAATGAAGTGATCCGTCAGAACCAGATTTCTCCACCCATGCCAGATGAAGAAATGACCCTTAAAGAAATCCGGGATAAAGTCAATCTGGTTACCGCTAAGTTGCCAAACAAATGCAGGCAGGTTTTTATACTTAGCCGCATGGAGCATCTTAGCATAAAAGAAATCTCCGAAAAGCTCAGTATCTCTGTAAGTACCGTTAAAAAGCATCTTACCCGCGCCTTAACTGCCTTGCGCGAAGAACTTCGTGAAGACCACATCAATTCTTTAGGTTTGATTGTTGTTCTTCTATTGCTTAATCGCAGATAGAATCCTCAAAACTTTTTATTTTTATAATATCTTCTTATTTATTTTAAAGAAGAAAAATGCCTTTTATCCCTGTAATAAAGACTTATTACGACCGATCAGTATCCTCGATTAAAAAAAAATAAAAAATAATTAGCACTCCCTTGCGTTTCAGGTGACTTAGGTAAAAAGCATCTCATGAACGAAAGCGAACGCAGAATTTTAGACTTACTCGAAAAATTTAAAAACAGCACAGCCTCAGCAGAGGAAATGGCCGAACTCGAGCGTTGGTATAATTCGTTTGACGGGGATCCTAAACTCACCACTCATTATTCTAAAGATAAGCTCTCCTCAACCCGTAATGAGATTTTTCACAATATCCGGAGGAATCTTCCGGTTGATCTGACTAAAAAAAAACGGAGTACACATCTTAAGCTTGGTTTTTTTGTATTTGCCAGTCTGGCGGTACTTGTTGTAGGTTTTTTTACCTGGAAGTTAACAGCCGAGAACGAAGACAAAACAGATGTGATGCCCGGAACAGATGTTGCTGTATTAACCCTTGAAAACGGTGAAAAGATCGATCTGAGCCGTGCCAGAAATGGCATCATTTATTCGAACCCTGCAATAGAAATCCGTAAGGTAGCAAACAACAAGATACTTTACCGATCAACCCGTAAAGATCAGGTTAATCCGGCCATAAACACACTTTCAACGCCTGCCGGCGGTCAGTTTGAGGTAATATTAGAAGATGGCACCCATGTATGGCTCAACGCTGTTTCTTCTCTTACCTATGCAACAAAGTTCTCAGGGAAAATCAGACCGGTTGAGTTAAAAGGCGAGGGGTACTTTGAAGTAGCCAAAGATAAACAGCACCCTTTTATTGTTAACACCGGCAAAGAAACGATTAAAGTTTTGGGAACGCATTTTAACATAAATGCTTATGCCGACGAGAAAACTCAACGCACCACTTTATTAGAGGGCTCGGTTCAAATAAATGCAGTTAAAAACAGCAACCAGCAGGTTATTATCAAGCCGGGCCAGCAAGCAGAGATCGTGGAGGATAAAATTACGGTTAAACAAGTGGATGTTGCGGCCGCTGCTGCCTGGAAAAATGGCTTGTTTGCATTTGAACATGCCGAACTGCACGAGTTGATGCGTCAGCTATCACGCTGGTATAACATAGATGTAGTTTACCGGGGAAATTTCCAACCCCGGGCTTTTTCAGGCGAAATAGACCGCACCTATACCCTAAGGGAAGTTTTAAAAGTCCTCGAATTGGGAAAAATTAATTTCAAAATAGAAACCTCATCCGATCCTAACCATCGAAATAAACTCATTCTAACACCATAAACCAATTATAAATCCTTAAACCAAAAGCTTATGAACCAGAAAAAATACACTTAACCACTCCGAAAGGGGATACAAAAGAATGCCGGGGAATGCTTGGAACCTATCCCCGGCGATGTCTGGGTTATCCCTTACAGTGCTGGCAGTAGCCAGACAACCTACAAAGAACTATTCAACTATCAGTTAACCCAAACGTACAAAAGTATGAATTTAAACTTTCTTACGGAGCATTCCTTTATGGAACGGCGCACCGTATTTAAATTTTTGATGGTAATGAAACTTGTAATTTTAATGATCACCATCTTATGTTTTCAGGTATCAGCAAAAACCTACACCCAAACAAACACCCTCAATCCCAAAAATCAACCGCTAACCAGCATTTTTAAGCAAATACAAAAAGAAACAGGTTACCGCTTTTTTTGGGAGGATGCAGACAACATTGAACATATTAAACTTTCTGTTCAGCTAAATAATGCAAGCCTGGAGACAGCTCTGGAGCAGGTATTTGCCAATCAGCCTTTGCGGTATCTTATATCTAAAAATACCATAGTTGTTCAAAAGAAACAGGAATCCCTGATGCAAAAAGTGATGGCGATTTTGAACTCGGTCGATTTTCATCTGAAAGTTGTGGACGAAAAAGGGCTGCCATTGCCCGGAGCAACAGTCACTTTAAAAAGAGGTGGCTATGAAAAAAACATCGTTACAAACGAAAATGGCGAATCTATATTTAGCAGCATACCCGAAGGAAACTATAATATAGTAATTTCTATGGTGGGGTTTAGCCGTTTTGAAAAAACAATTACCATCGACTCCGATCATAAGGAATTATCAGCAACGCTTGGTACCCTTGCCTCAACACTCAGCGAAGTGGTTGTTGTGGGATATGGGACACAACAAAAAGCAAATATTACAAGCTCAATTGCAACGGTATCAGCTAAAGATGTTGCAAACAGGCCTGTACCTTCATTACTGAATATATTGCAGGGACAGGCTGCGGGTCTGAATATTCAGCAAACCGATGCCACACCCGGTTACAGCTCTACAAATATTGATATTCGCGGCAACAGCACGATTTCCAGCAATCCGGTTCTATACATTGTAGACGGCATGGCCGTAAATGGCATCGATTACTTAAATCCCAACGATATCGAATCGGTTAGTATATTAAAAGATGCTTCGGCAACCGCAATTTATGGAGCAAGGGCTTCGGGAGGTGTATTGCTGGTAACCACCAAAAAAGGTAAACTGAATTCCAAACCAATTGTACAGTACAGTTCCATTTTCGGTTTTCAACGGCCAGCCCGCTTGCCGAAGTTTGTGGATGCACCCGGGTTTGTGGATCTTTATAACCAGGCACAACTTAACGACAATCCCGGAGCACAGGTAAAGTTTACGCCAGATTTGGTGCAGAAATACAAATCAGGTGAACTGCCAAGCACAAACTGGCTGCCGTATCTGCTTAACAACCAGGCATTGCAAAATACGCAGAATCTGAGTATAGCTGGTGGTTCAAATACAACAGATTACTTTATTTCCGGCGGCTATCTGAACCAGGGCGGTTTAATCAAAAACGTAGATTATAAACGTTACAGCCTGAGGGCCAATGTAAACGTGCAGGTTTCTTCCCGTCTGAAATTAGGGATCAATACCGTATTAACGAAAGAAGATAAGCTACAACCTTCTTATGGATTGGGTAATGCTTTGCAGTGGTCTTACATTGTACCGGTAACCGAATATCCGTATACGAAAGCCGGACATGATCGCAGCTACCGGGGTGGCGATCAGCCGAACGACATCATGACCAAAGCCGGTACACAAAATGAAACGCTGAATACCATCAATACCAACTTTCTGGCCGAGTTCAAGATTTTAGACAACCTGTTGCTGAATGCAACCTACGGGTATAACTATACAGGGAGCTTTTTATCCGGGTTTAATAATAAATACCCGCTCTACAACGATGACGAGCAGATTGTTGTATACAACAATGACCCGAACAGTGCTTATAAAACGAATTACTCCAGAGTACATCCAACAACGCTGATTACCTTAAACTACAACAAGACTTTTGGTAAACATTCGGTTAAGGCTCTGGCGGGTTATTCGCAAGAGCAAAACCGCTACGACAACAACAGCATTGTTCGTTATGGCTTCCTGAACAATTCTTTAGATCAGATTGATGCGGGATCTTCTGATCCGACACTCACAAGTGCTTCTGGTTCTGCAAGTTTCTATGCACTTCGTTCGTGGTTTGGCCGGGTGAATTACGAGTTTGCAAATAAGTACCTGATTGAAGCCAGTGCCCGATACGATGGAACATCGGTATTTGAAAAGAAAAAGTATGGTTTTTTCCCTTCGGTATCGGCAGGCTGGGTTGCCTCTGAAGAGCAGTTTTTCAGCTCTGTAAAAAATGTTGTTAACTTTTTAAAAGTACGTGCATCGCTGGGGCAGGTTGGTAATCAGAATGCAGGGGGGCTTTATCCCTGGGCAAACACCATTGCACAGGATAAGTATGTACTCAACAAGGTCGCCTCAACCACCACGTATTACAGTAACTCGCCCAACCCGGATTTAACGTGGGAAGTAAAAACCACCTTAAACCTTGGATTGGATTTCACTTTGTTTAAGCATATCGACGTTAATGTTGATGTTTTTCGCGATAAGACAACCGGTATCCTGTTAACACCGCCTGTACCAACAACGTATGGTATTTCCGGCCCTCAGCAAAATGTAGGTAGCTTGCGGAATCAGGGTTTCGAGATTAATGTTGCCTATAAAAACAAAATCGGTGATTTTAACTACCGCGCAGCCCTTAATTTCTCTGATGCCAGAAATAAAATTTTAAGCCTGGGTGGTGCACCAGAACAATATGGAGATAACCCGTTATTAGTTGGCCAGTCGCGTTGGGTATGGTATGGTTTACAGGCCGAAGGCTTGTTCCAGTCTAAACAGGATATTGCCAGTCATGCCACTCAGGATCCCCGTAACATACCAGGCGATATTAAAATCAAAGATGCTAATGGAGATGGTAAAATCACGGCAGATGACCGCGTTGTTCTGGGGCAGGCCACGCCGCATTACCGGTATGGTATAAGCCTGGCTGCCAGCTATAAAGGTTTCGATGTTTCCATCCTGTTACAAGGTGTGATGAGTAACTTATTACGTGTTCAGGGTGGTGCACAGGTACCATTCAATTTCAATGGCGACGGGAATATCCTGTTGTCACAGCTTGATTACTGGTCGCCTTCAAATCCGAATGCCAGATATCCGATACTGCGCACAGATCAATCCATTAATAATGGACAGTTCAACAGCTGGTGGTTATTTAAAGCAGCCTATATGCGATTTAAGAATGCCCAGGTTGGTTATACTTTCTCCGATCGGATTACCAAACGTTTGGGAATTACTTCGGCTCGTTTCTTCTTAACCGGCGATAATCTTTTCTTAATCACCAGCAAGAATTTTCCGAAGAGTCTTGATCCCGAAATTCCAAATTATGGCGATGGTTCAAACTATCCGCAAGTGCGGAACCTGAGTTTGGGTTTGAATGTAACATTCTGATCCTTTGATAATAAATTTTGAAAATAAGATCATGAAAATAAGAAAATACAGCATATATAAGACTTTCGCAGCATTTGCCGTTGTGATTGTTCTGGCAGGATGTAAAAAAGATTTACTCAACCAGCATCCGCTTAACCAAATTACAGATGAAACTTATTGGCAATCGGCTGATG
>JASLGV010000125.1 GCA_030149995.1 Pedobacter sp. | reverse complement strand
TGATGATGCAAAAATCAGTGCCTGTAGAAAGCTTTACTGCTTTGCCTATTTCTGTTGTAAAATATCCTTCAGGTACGGGTGCTGTTAAGCTGCGGTATAAATATTTATGCTCGAAATATAAAACAGGATTGGGATCTTCGATGGCCGCCAGCAACAGTCCTTTTGCATCGGACGGAAAAGCCGGATATACCACTTTTAAACCCGGCGTTTTGGTAAACCAGGCTTCATTACTTTGCGAGTGAAAAGGACCTGCACCTGTGCCGGCACCCGTTGGCATACGTACCACCACATCGGCCTTTTCGCCCCAGCGGTAATGGGTTTTTGCCAGGTTGTTTACAATCTGGTTGAACCCACAGGTAACAAAATCTGCAAACTGCATTTCAACAACAGCTTTATAACCGTTAATGGAAAGGCCAAGTCCTGTGCCTACAATCGCAGATTCGCAAATAGGCGTATTTCTGACCCGCCCTTTGCCATATTTTTCGGTAAACCCGTCGGTAATTTTAAAAGCCCCCCCATAGTCGGCAATATCCTGCCCCATGATTACCAGGTTCTCATATTTCTGCATGGCTTCATCCAGCCCTTCGGTTATGGCGTCGAGATATCTTTTTTCAGTTGTATTTCCTGATGGCGTTTTGACCTCCTGTGTATAAGGAGAGTACATATCTTCTTCCTCGAAACCGGCATTTGAAACGGGTTCAGGTTCTTTAAATGCTGCTTCAACTTCTTGTTCGATTGCTTTTTTATACCCGGCTTTCAAATCTTCAATGTCGTGTTCGGTGAGAATATTTTCGCTTAACAGGAAATTTTCATAGTTACGCAGCGGATCTTTTTGTTCCCATATATCGAATAATTGCCGGGGAACATACTTGGTACCCGAAGCCTCTTCATGGCCACGCATTCTAAAGGTAAGGCATTCGACCAGTACAGGTCTGGGATTTTCGCGTATATCTGTTGCAATGCGATGAATGGTATCGTAAACTTCCAGGATATTATTTCCATCGATCTGTACACCTTCAATACCATAGCCGATGGCTTTATCAACCAGATTTTTACATTTAAACTGTTCGCTTACAGGTGTGGAAAGTCCGTATCCGTTGTTTTCAATGATGAAAATAACTGGTAGGTTCCAAACAGCAGCAACATTAACCGCTTCGTGGAAATCTCCCTCACTGGTGGCACCTTCGCCGGTAAAAACAAGGGTTGCATGTTTTTTATGCGCCAGTATATTTGCAAGGGCAATCCCATCGGCAAGTGCCATTTGAGGACCAAGATGGGAGATCATCCCTATGATTTTGTGTTCCTGTGTACCAAAGTGGAAAGAACGGTCGCGGCCTTTGGTAAAGCCGGTTACCTTGCCCTGCCATTGGGCCATTAGCTTTTTTAATGGAATTTCTCTGGAAGTAAATACCCCCAGGTTCCGGTGCATGGGTAAAATGTATTCCTCCTCCTGCATGGCTAAAGTACAGCCCACCGCGATGGCTTCCTGACCAATTCCCGAAAACCACTTACCAATACGCCCCTGTCTGAGTAATTTTAGCATTTTATCTTCAATCATCCGGGGATAAAGAAGTTTCTGATACAGCTTTACAAGCAGGTTATGATCCCTGGTACCGCGGTTAAATTCCATATTTGGTGTTGTTATCGGTTATCAGCCGGTACCACCAGCTGTTAAATTATATCCTTAATTGTAGCTTAAGAATCGGTATTTTTTTTATGTGCTTCGTACTGTTTGGCGAATGATTTATCCGCTACCACCGGTAAGTCGCGGTGTTTGCCCCAGGCCTTTTTAAAGAAGGTTTTAAGAAGGAAGTTTTTAAATCTGCCCCCGAAAAAATCTATCCACTTTCTATTCAGCATCATACGGCCAAACATGTTCCAGCCAATGGTTTCTGATTTTGGATTTTCGTTTGCAGCCGTAGCATCCCGTCTGTTGAGCAGCAGCATTTTATGTATATCTATTTTAACCGGGCATACCTCTGTACATTTACCGCAAAGGCTGGATGCATAGCTAAGGTGTTTAAAGGTTTCCATACCTTTAAAATGCGGGGTAATAACCGATCCTATCGGACCGCTGTAGGTAGTGTTATAGGTATGCCCACCGATATTCTTATAAACCGGGCAGGCATTTAAGCATGCACCGCAACGAATACAATAAAGTCCTTGTCTTTGCTCTTTCTGGGCCAATAATTCGGTTCTGCCGTTGTCTAAAAGAATTACATACATTTCTTCGGGGCCATCTGTTTCATTGGCCTGCCGTGGTCCGCTTAAAATGCTGTTGTAAACGGTCAGATTTTGTCCGGTTCCATGCGAAGCCAGTAAAGGCCAGAATAAATCCAGATCGGCTATTGATGGAATTACTTTCTCAATGCCTACAATAGCAATGTGTATTTTGGGGAAAGTTGTACTTAAGCGGGCATTTCCTTCATTTTCGGTCAGCGCAATACTTCCCGTATCGGCTATTAAAAAATTAGCACCACTGATGCCAATATCTGCTTCCAGATATTTATTACGGAGTAATTCTCTTGCCTTTTGAACCAGTTGCGGTGGTGAGGCATCTATAGGTGTTCCAAATTTTTCATGAAATAAGCGGGCAATATCTGCCGCACTCAGGTGCATGGCGGGGGTAACAATATGGTAGGGAGCTTGGCCCAGCAATTGTACAATGTATTCGCCCAGATCACTTTCCAGTGATTCTACACCATGTTCGTGCAGAAATTCATTTAAATGAATTTCTTCGGTGGTCATGGATTTGGATTTGATTACTTTTTTTGCATTGTTCTTTTGAATAATCTGGAGGATCTCCTGTTGCGCTTCTGCTGCATCATTTGCCCAGATTACTTTACCGCCCCTGCGCTGAAAGTTCGATTCAAATTCGGGCAGGAATTTATCTAAATTTTCCATTACCCGCCACTTTACCACATGTGCTTTCTTTTTAGATGCTTCCAGGTTTTCGAATTTTGATAATCCGCGTTCAACAGCGGCGTTGTATTTGCCGATGTTGTAATTTATGGTTTCGCGATGCTGTAAATCGAACGCTTTTTCATCAGATTTTTCTAAAAATTCCGCCGCCGTTTTGATCATAACTCAAAGATATGAAATTCTGCTACCGCCAAAAGTAATTTGCATAAAAAAGCCCCAATGTTGATTGGGGCTTTGATAATTTTACTTTATTATTTCTTTGGGTTTCCTTTTCCATCCCGGTCAACAACCGGACGTTTGGCTTTATTGGCCAATTCCCAGGCTGTGTAATAGGTTAGGTGTGCTCTCTTGGTTAGCAACGGAAAATTGATTTTACTGATCTCATCACCTGGTCTGTGGTAATCCTGCTCCAGCATACCATCATAATAGAAAATGATGGGAATGCCATGTTTAGCAAAATTGTAGTGGTCAGAACGTTTGTAGATGCTTTGAGGATCATTTGGATCGTCGTATTTATAATCCAGTTTCATTTTGGTATAAGTAGCATTAACCTGTTCGCTTAAAAGGCCCAGATCGCTGCTTAGCATGTTTGATCCAATGGAATAGATATAGTTTGCTGAATCTGGTTTGCCAAGATAATCTTCTCCAATACGACCAATCATATCGGTATTTAAATTGGCGATTGTATTTTCAAGCGGGAATACCGGGTGCTGTGAATACCAGTCAGATCCCCAAAGGCCTTTTTCCTCACCAACAACGGTCATAAATAAGATGCTGCGTTTTGGTCCTTTGCCTGCTTTTTTTGCATCGGCAAAAGCTTTTGCCATTAACAAAACACCTGTGGTACCTGAACCATCATCATCTGCACCGTTGTTTATTTTATCTGGTCCGTCTACTTCCGGTGTAATACCAATGTGATCGTAGTGGCCGGTTAAAACCAACACTTCTTTCTTTAACAAAGGATCGCTTCCTTCTAAGAATCCCAATACATTTTCGCAACGTACAGGTGCTGATTTCTTCATAGCGCTTGCAGAAAGGGCTACATTAATGGTTTGCGAAGCAGGCTTAACAGTTTCTGTAATTTTTTTCTGAAGTGCCTGAACCGAGGTGTTGGCAACTTTTAAAATCTCATTAGCTGTTGCTGTAGAAATGCTGATGGTGGTAAACGGATTTAATTTTTTCATCCGGGCTACGATTTCTTCTGTTTGCATAACCACCTGCCCGCTTGCATAAGAAGCCTTGCGGTCTTCTGATAAATTATCTAAAGAAGGATCGATTAGAATAACAGCTTTTGCCTTATTATCATTCAGGAAAGTTGATCTTCTTGCTCTTGCCAGCATGGCTGCACGACGATCTACCGGAGCACCCGCTTTAGCCGTTGGATCGCCGGAAGCAAATAATAAAACAACTTTTCCTTCAACATTTAAGCCTTCAAAGTCGTTATATCCATCTTTTGATATACCATAACCAGCAAATACAACATCGTCTGCACTGAAGGTAAAGCCATTCAGACCAACCGCATTGGTGGTAATAACATAATCTTTGTAAAGTTCTTTTGGCTGGCCGTTGATGGTCAGCATGCTTTCAGTGATGGTAAAGTTTGCTAAGTCGATGTTTTGAAAATAGCTGCCGTTTACCGGACCTTTTAAACCAATTGATTTGAAATAATCGCGGATATAATCTGCGGCCATCCAGGCACCTTTTTTACCTGTTTCGCGACCTTCAAATTCATCAGAAGCTAAAATAGATAAGTGTTTATAAGCATCTTTCTCATTTATGGCTTTTCCAAATTTTATGGCATCCTTGTTTGGAACAAGAGGTTTAATTTGAGCAAAGCACCCGATACTCAGTATGGAGGCTAAGCCAAGAGTTAAAAATTTTTTATTCATGTATAGTAGTTAGAGTTAGTTTCTTCTAAGTTAGCAGGATATTTTTTCCACCCTGTTTTGATGGCGTCCGCCTTCAAATTCGGTATTTAAAAAAGTAGCTGTAATTTCTTTTGCCTCTTCAACCGATACAAACCTGGCTGGGATACATAAAACATTTGCATCGTTATGTTTTCTGACCAACGAAGCTACTTCTTTTTCCCAGCATAAGCCAGCGCGGATGTGCTGGTGTTTATTGGCGGTAATGGCTACGCCATTTGCAGAACCGCAAAGTAATATGCCATAGGTAAAATCGCCCTGCTCAACTGCCGATGCTACGGGATGGGCAAAATCCGGGTAATCAACAGAATCGGTAGAATGCGTGCCAAAGTCTTTCACTTCGTACGCAGCGAGAAAATCTTTAAGAATTTCTTTATAATCAAAACCTGCATGGTCTGCACCAATTGCAATTTTTATTTTTGTATCAGACATGGCCAAATTTAGGCAGAATTCTAAAATGTATTCGTAATGTTTTTGTTAGCTATTTTTTGCCATAAAATGCGGCCTGCGCTTTGACCTTCTTTCTCTCAATGTATGCAGAGATGAAAATACTCAGCTCGTACAGGAGGAAAAGTGGCGTGGCAACAATCAGCATGGTCATAATATCTGGTGTTGGCGTTACAATAGCCGCAATAATCAGGATAATCACAACAGCATATCTTCTGCTCGAACGCATCAGTTTTGGGGTCATTAAACCCAGCTTCGACAGGATAAAAATAATGATTGGCAATTCGAAGATAATCCCTGTTCCGAGTGTAAGGGTGGCAACAGACGAAAGATATGAATCGATTGTAAAGGTATTTTCAATTTCGGTACTAACGGTATAGCCGGTTAAGAAATTAACGGATAGCGGGCAAACAATAAAGTAACCGAAAAGGATACCAATGCCAAATAACAGGGAAGCAAAGAATACAAATCCACTGGCAGACTTACGCTCGTTTTCGTGTAGGGCGGGTTTAATAAAACGCCAGATTTCCCAAAGAAGGTAAGGGATGCCGAGGATAATTCCGGCCATTACGCAAGAGTTAAGCTGTAAGTTAAACTGTCCGGCCATCTCGGTATTGATGATTCTGCCGTTAATTTTGGTGATACACATATCCTGGCCAAGTGAAGGGAATTTTTCGACCAGCCTGCACATCATCCGGTAGGTCCAGAAATCAGGTTTCTTCGGGCCGAAAATAATATCATCCAACAGGATATCGTAATAGTAAAAAGCAACGCCCGTAAAGATTGCAATGGCAATTACAGACCTGATTAAGTGTTTGCGCAGAACATCGATGTGATCAAAAAAAGACATTTCGGCTTCTAAGCTTTTGCCTTTGTTGCTAATCGTTTTTAAAAGGGGCTCTCTTTCTTTATTGTTGCTCATATAAAAAACAAAAATACCATTCTATTTGAATAGAATGGTATGTACGTGTTAAATATAACAATAGTTTAAAATATTCTGAAAATTTGCATGCTACCACCACCCGGAACAGGTAAGAAATGACCTTTATTTAATATTTAACTGCTGATTGTGGCGCGGCAATTGTTTTGAATAAATGCTAAACAACAAAGGCTACCATGTGGTAGCCTTGTATATATGAACCGAAATTTATCTTATTCTGATAAATCGAAAGTTTCCATAAATTTAGTGGTAAAATTACCGGCTCTGAAATTAGGATCTTTCATCAATTTCAAATGGAATGGTATGGTGGTTTTGATGCCTTCAATTACAAATTCACCCAAGGCACGTTCCATGGTGCAGATGGCTTCTTCGCGGGTTTGAGCCACGCAAATAAGTTTTGCAATCATACTATCGTAGTTAGGTGGAATCTGGTAACCTGCATACACGTGCGTATCAACCCTTACACCATGTCCACCCGGAGAGTGAAAGTTGGTAATTTTTCCTGGTGAAGGACGGAAATTGTTTTGCGGATCTTCGGCATTGATGCGGCATTCTATTGCGTGCATATCCGGGAAGTAATTTTTACCTGATATCGGAATACCGGCAGCAACTTTGATTTGTTCTTTGATTAAATCGAAGTTGATTACCTCTTCTGTAACCGGGTGTTCTACCTGGATACGGGTATTCATCTCCATAAAGTAGAAATTACGGTGTTTGTCTACCAGGAACTCGATCGTTCCGGCACCTTCGTATTTTACAGCTAAAGCACCTTTAATTGCAGCTTCACCCATTTTTACACGCAGTTCGTCTGTCATAAAAGGAGAAGGCGATTCTTCTACCAGTTTTTGGTGACGACGCTGGATCGAGCAATCGCGTTCTGACAGGTGACAAGCTCTGCCAAACTGATCGCCTACAATCTGAATTTCGATGTGACGCGGATCTTCGATGTATTTTTCGAGGTATAAACCATCATTGCCAAATGCGGCGCCTGATTCCTGGCGGGCACTGTCCCAAGCGTTTTCAAACTCTTCATCTTTCCAAACCACACGCATACCGCGGCCACCACCACCGGCAGTTGCTTTTAGTATAACCGGGTAGCCCATTTCATTGGCAATTTTAATTCCCTCCTGAACGCTGCTTAACAAACCATCAGATCCAGGTATGGTTGGTACACCTGCTCTTTTCATGGTTTCTTTGGCCGAAGCTTTATCGCCCATGTCGTTGATTTGCTCTGGTGTAGCACCAATAAATTTGATGTTATACTCGCGGCAAATGTTCGAAAATTTTGCATTTTCAGATAAGAAACCATATCCCGGATGGATGGCATCGGCATTGGTTAATTCTGCTGCAGAAATAATATTTGGAATATTTAAATAAGAATCTTTACTCGGTGGCGGGCCAATACATACGGCTTCATCGGCAAAGCGTACATGTAAACTTTCGCGGTCTGCTGTTGAGTAAACGGCTACGGTTTTAATGCCCATTTCCTTACAGGTACGGATGATACGCAAAGCGATCTCGCCTCTGTTAGCAATTAGTATTTTTTTAAACATAGTTTTTTCCTTTTCATGTGTTCCGAAATTCGGGTACCTGACCTGAATTTCAGAACATCTTTGGATGTGAAATGCCGGTATGCCTATTCAGGATACCTTTGGCACAACGATATTAAATAGGTTCTACTAAAAATAAAGGTTGGTCGTATTCAACCGGCGATGCATTATCAACCAGGATTTTAACGATACGGCCAGATATTTCACTTTCAATTTCGTTGAACAGTTTCATTGCTTCTACAATACAAACCACTTTTCCGCTGCTGATTTCATCACCTACATTTACAAATGATGGTTTATCCGGACTTGAAGAACGGTAGAAAGTACCAATCATTGGCGATTTTATCGTCAGGTATTTTGAGTCATCAGACACAGGTGCTGCCGGAGCGGCTGGTGCTGTAGGGGTAGCTGGAACCGGAGCTGCGGCTTGTACAAGCGGTGCTGCTTGTGGTACAGTTGCATGCACAACTGTTGGTGCCTGGTTTGTTTTGATGGTGATTTTAAAGTTTTCTTGCTCTATGGCAACTTCGTTTACACCAGAACGTGAAACAAATTTAATCAGTTCCTGTATTTGTTTGATATCCATTTTTTAAGCTTGTTATGTAAAAAATAGTGTTTAAATGAATTAACTAAGTTATACTTTTTTTGTTTTATTTTTTTCCTGCCTGCATTTGCTTATAAATTGTTACAGCCAGGTTCTTGTATGCCCGGTAAAAAAAATATTAATTGCTGTCGTAAGCCCATTTCAGATAAATGGAACCCCAGGTAAATCCACCTCCAAAAGCAGCCAATACAATATTATCGCCTTTTTTAAGTTTACTTTCCCATTCCCATAAACACAATGGAATGGTTCCGTTGGTGGTGTTTCCGTAACGTTCAATGTTGATCATTACTTTTTCTGTACCTACGCCCATGCGGTTTGCAGTTGCATCAATAATACGTTTGTTAGCCTGGTGTGGTACCAGCCATGCAACATCATCAGCGGTTAAGCTGTTGCGTTCCATAATCTCGGCTGCTACATCGGCCATGTTGGTTACGGCAAATTTAAATACCGTTTGTCCTTCCTGGTGTGCAAAATGTTCTCTGGCATCTACACTTTCATGGCTGGCTGGTTTAACAGAACCACCAGCTTTCTGACCCAGAAAATCACGGCCGGCGCCATCAGATCTTAAAATAGAATCGATCATACCCAGGCCTTCTTCATTTGGTTCGAGCAGGGCACAACCGCAGCCATCTCCAAAAATGATACAGGTTGTACGATCCTGATAGTTGATAATGGAAGACATTTTATCGCCTCCAACAACTAAAACTTTTTTGTGTTTACCTGATTCGATAAACTGAGCACCTGTAGAAAGACCAAAGATAAAGCCTGAGCAGGCTGCCTGAAGATCGTATCCCCATGCATTTGTTGCTCCGATTTTATCGGCCAGTACATTTGCCGTAGCCGGAAAAGGGAAATCTGGTGTGGTGGTGCAAAATATGATTAGTTCAATTTCTGTTGCGTCTATACCTCTTTTCTTCAGCAGGCCATTAACGGCATGTACAGCCATATCAGAAGTTCCAAGTCCTTCTCCCTTTAATAATCTACGTTCTTTAATACCTGTTCTGCTCGTGATCCACTCGTCAGAAGTATCAACCATTGTTTCTAACTCTGCATTGGTAAGCACATAATCGGGTACATAACCATTAACTGCTGTAATAGCAGCGCGTATTTTGCTCATTTTAAAATAAATTTTTTATTATTTAAATGCCATTCTAATCTTGTCAATCAGTCCCGTTGTAATCATCTCCCTTGATTGAAGTACCATATTTTTAACGGCTAAAGGGCTTGAAATACCATGACCGATTACCACAGGTGCATTTACACCTAAAACCGGGCTGCCACCATATTGCTCATAATTAAAGCGATCAAAAAATTCATCTTTTAATCCTTTTTTTATGGTCAGTACATAGAAAGATTCGGCCAGTTTAAGCATTACATTTCCGGTAAAACCATCGCATACAATTACATCTGCTTTATCGTTAAATAAATCTCTTCCTTCTACATTGCCAACAAAGTTGAACAGATGTGTATCTTTCATTAATGGAAAGGTGGCCATGCTAAGCATATTTCCTTTTTCATCTTCTTCGCCAATATTCATCAGGGCAACTTTTGGATTGTCGATCTGAAGCATATTTTCTGCATAAAGGCTGCCTAAAACCCCAAACTGTAACAGGATGTCGGGTTTACAATCGGCATTGGCACCTACATCAAGCAAGAGGCCGGTACCACCTTTAATTTTAGGAAGAATGGAAGTTAAGCACGGACGGATAATGCCCGGAATGGTTTTAACGCTAAAAACAGCACCAACAAGCATTGCCCCAGAGTTACCTGCACTGGCAAACGAATCGATTTTACCTTCTTTTAAAAGGTTAAAACCAACCGAGATGCTCGAGTTAGGTTTCTGAAAAATTGCTTTTGTAGGGTGTTCACCCATACCAATTACTTCATCAGTATGAACGTATTCAAAATGATCCGGATTAAAACCTTGTTCTGATAGAATGGGTTTAATCTGTTCGGTATCGCCAATAAGAACCAGGTGTTCATTGGCATTAAGCGATTGATGAGCTGCTATTGCTCCCAAAACAATTGCTTTGGGAGCATAGTCTCCGCCCATTATGTCGAGGCCTATTTTCATAGAAAAAATCTGTTTGTGTTTTTTTACGCAGGTTTGATCCTGGTTTTTTTTCAGACGACTAAGGTATGACTAAAGCCGCTGAACACAAACAATTTTTAAAGAAAATTACCCTATTTGAGTATTTTCGATAACCAGTTTACCGTTGTAGTATAGATTACCATCAACGTTATAAGCACGGTGTGGTACGTGGATAGCACCTGTTGCCGAGCATGTTGCTAAAGAAGGCGTCTCTGCTTTGTAGTGCGTTCTTCTTTTATTTCTTCTTTGTTTCGAAATCTTACGTTTTGGATGTGCCATTGCTGTATGATCTAATTATTTTTTTAACTTATTTAATGCTTCCCAACGCGGGTCGCTTGATTGTGCATTTTCTTCCTGCTGGTTTTCAATTGATAGTTCCTCTAATCTTTTAATCATTTCCTGATCACATTCCTTTCCGGCCTGATCGCAGTTTTTGATATAAGGTACCGCAACATTTATCATTTCATATAAAATGCCCGATATATCAATAGCAGTTTCTTTTCTGCTAAGAGAGATGATTTCTTCATCATCGCTTCCCAGCTCATCATCTTCAAATTTTACAATCTGTCTTTCGTACAGATTGATGGGGAGTGGAAAAGCAGCCAGACACTTATCGCAATCCAGGTTTACCGTTCCCATTACTTTGAATCTTAAAATCAACATGGTCTCCTGTTTTTCAAGTTCCATGCTCACTTTTAAATTACCTTCTTTAATTAGCGAGTACTCGAATGCATCAAAAAAACGGCCATCGAGCTCATATTCAAACTCGTGAGTGCCCAGTTTTAATCCTGTAAACGGTACTGAAAATTGTTTTATCGGGTTCAAAGTACTGTAAAATTTTAGCCTGCAAATGTATGGATTATTTTTTAGATAAAAAATGTTTTTGAAAAATCATTTTTCGCATAAATCATTCTGTCTGATGTATTTTATAACCCGTATACCTGGAATGATCTTTATAATAAGGTTTGTTGCTTTGAATTTTTGAAAGGACTTTTATATTACAACGTTTTAGCGAGAACCATTTCTTTGTTGTTTCTGGACCACTCACTCCAGGACCCCACATAGAGATTCGGGATTTTTAAGCCGGCGTAATCCATAGCCAGAAGTGTATGGCAGGCGGTTATGCCGGAGCCACAATGCACGATTACCCGATTGGAGGGGATACCGGCTAAAATTTCGTTGTATTTTTTATTCAGTGTTTCCGGCGAATGAAAATTTCCATGATGATCGAGGTTTTCAGTAAAAGGAACATTTGTGGCTCCCGGAATATGTCCTGCAATTAAGTCGATGGGTTCAGTATGGCCATTAAAGCGGTCTGCATCGCGTACATCAATAATCAGGTAATCCTTTCTTTTTGAAAAGGTTTCAACTGCCTGCATGTCTGATAAGGGCAAATTCCAGTCGGTAACCGGATAAGGTTTGGCCGCTTCAGCTTGTACGGTTTTTGAACTTAAAGGAAAGCCTGCATGTATAGCCGCTTCAAAGCCGCCGTTTACAACCTGTACTTTTTCATGTCCAATGGCACGTAGCATCCACCAGAAACGGGCGGCGGCGTTGGCGCCGTTTTTATCATCATAAATAATTACATGACGCTCTGGGGTAATGCCAAATTTACCCAGAACTTTTCCGAATGGTTCAATGTGCGGTAGCGGATGCCGGCCGCCTTTGGAGAAATCATTTACATGAGCCAGGTCGTTATTCACATCGGCAAATAAAGCACCATCCAGGTGTTTTTCTTCATATCTTTCTTTTGAACCTGCACTGGCATCAATCAGAATGTAATCATGACCGTTTAAAAGCAGTAAGTCGTTAGGTTGTATAACCGGAGATATTCTTGTTGACATATAACTTTAAATTAAATTATCCAAGTTTAAAGAGCGACTGGATACCGGTAATGGCAATTTGAAGACCCACACAAAATATCAGGAAAGCCGTAATCCGGTTTACAATTTTTTCTCCGCTGCTGCCAAGGTAATGAATAATACGTTTGGTATTCAGAAAGAAAATATAAATAAGCAAACACATCATCAGAATGGAAAGCAAGATGGCCCCGGTATTAATCAGGTAGCTTTTAAAATCGTTGCTTACACTATGGGCGCTCAGCGTAAATAAAACGGAAATGGTGCCGGCACCTGTGGTAACAGGAAAAGTAATCGGATAAAATAGTTTGCCTTCGAGTTTTTTATATCCTGAATTCTCTGTCGTAATGGTTGCCGTTTTAGGTGCTTCCTGGGTATTGCCGTCATCAGAAGAAAGAAATTCCCAGCCCATTTTACAGATCATAATGCCGCCAGCCAGTTGTATTACCGGTACTGAAATACCGAAAAGCCCAAGTATGTAGTGCCCTGCGAATAAAGAAACCGTGCAGATGCAGAAAGCATAGACGGTTATTTTGCGCACGGCCAGCCTTTTTTCATCGTCCTGAAGGTGCTGAAAATGTGGCGATACAATGAAGGCTGTTCCAATAGGGTTTACCACCGGAAACAGGGTAATTACACCGATAAACAGTAAGTGAATAAAAGAATGCAGGGTAACAGGCATATAAAAGATCAATTGATTTTCAACAATCAATATACATCAATTTTACCTGAGCACCCTAATTTTTTATGCAGAAAGCTTAAGAAGCATCGTCTTTAATGTCGAACTGTGTTTCTACAATTTTACCACCGCCCCTTAGCTGGTTGGCCAGCATGGCTTCCTGTTCGCGCCTGTTTTTTACAATATGGATTGCAGAGAACAGGGCTTCGGTAAATGAATGTGAATCGGCCAGGTTTTTTCCGGCAATGTCGTAGCCGGTTCCGTGATCGGGTGAGGTACGTACAAAATTAAGTCCTGCGGTATAATTAACTCCATTGTGGAAAGCAAGGGTTTTAAAAGGAATTAAACCCTGATCGTGGTACATGGCCAACACGGCATCAAATTTTTTGTAACTGCCGTTGCCGAAAAAGCCATCAGCCGGATATGGACCAAAACACATAATACCTTTATCAAAGGCCTCTTGTATGGCGGGCTGAATAATTTCAGCTTCTTCGGTACCCAGCAAACCATTGTCGCTGGCATGTGGATTTAAACCCAGAACCGCAATTTTAGGTTTTTCTATCCAGAAGTCTTTTTTAAGACTTTCGTTAATCAACCTTAATTTGTTTGCAATTTTTGCTTTTGTAATGTTTTGCGGTACATCCTTTACTGGTATATGGCCAGTTACCACACCCACCCGTAAATCTTCGCTTATCAGAAACATCAGTACATCTTTACTTCCACTTTTTTCCTGTAAATACTCGGTGTGACCTGGAAAAGTAAAGGTTTCTGACTGAATGTTGTGTTTGTTGATGGGGGCGGTTACCAAAGCATCGATTTCTCCGTTTACCAGATCTGCCGTTGCCCGTTCTAATGATAGAAGCGCATATTTACCGCCGGTTTCTGTAATTTTTCCAAGTTCAATCCGGACATCTTCCTCCCAGCAATTAATCATGTTGGCTCTTTTTGCCTGTGCCTGGCTGGCCTGTGTAATTACGTTAAAGCTAAAATCGCTCAGGCTATTGGCTTTCCGGTGAAAAGATGAAACTTTGGTATGTCCGTAAACAATCGGAATGCAATAATTTAAAATAGATGCGTTGGATAATGTTTTAATAATTACCTCTAAACCAATGCCATTTACATCAACAATACTGATTCCTATTTTAAGTTTATTGCTCATAATTAAGAAAAATTTTAGCGCAAATTACAGATTTTAGCTTAAACAGAGGCTTACCGGATAAAAATTAGTTATTTTGTAGAATAGAGTATAAG
>JASLGV010000079.1 GCA_030149995.1 Pedobacter sp. | reverse complement strand
AAACATAGAACGCTTCCCGGAGCGCTTTATGTTCGAATTAACTAAAGAAGAAAACGAAATCTTAAGGACGCAATTTGCGACCTTAAGACACGGACAACACTCAAAGTACCTACCGTTTGCATTTAGTGAACATGGTATTTTGCAACTATCAAATGTTTTAAAAAGTAAACGGGCGGTAGAAGTAAGTATTAAAATTATTGATGTATTTGTGCAGCTTAGAACAATGGTTTTAAGTAATACAGAGATCAGGTTAGAAGTAGAAAAGATAAAAAAGAAAGTAGATAATCAGGATAAAAACATTGAAGTGATCTTCAGATATTTTGATGAACTATTGGAGCAGAAAGCACAGCCAAGAAAGCAAATTGGCTACAAAATCTCGAAAGAGAAATAATAAATAAAAAGATTGCTTCTATCCTCGTAATGAGGATAGAAGTAGAAAAAATAAAAAGAATATCATTAACCATGAGTGAAAAAGTTAAGGTTACGATAGATGGGATAACAGTAGAGGTTGACAATGGAACAACCATTCTGAATGCTGCAAGGCAAATAGGGGGAGATATTGTGCCACCTGCCATGTGCTACTATTCCAAATTACAAGGTAGTGGAGGTAAATGCCGTACCTGTATTGTAAAGGTAACGAAAGGCTCGGAAAAAGATCCGCGTCCTATGCCTAAATTGGTGGCTTCTTGCCGAACAACCGTAATGGATGGAATGGAAGTGCAGAACATTACTTCTCCGGAAGTACTGGAAGCCCGTGCCGGTGTGGTTGAAATTCTTTTAATTAATCACCCGTTAGATTGCCCGGTTTGTGACCAGGCAGGTGAGTGCGATTTACAGAATCTTGGTTACGAGCATGGTTTGCAGCAAACCCGCTACGAATTTGAACGCCGTACCTTTGAGCGTATAGATATTGGCGATAAAATCCAGTTGCACATGAATCGTTGTATTCTGTGCTACCGTTGTGTTTTTACCGCAGATCAGATTACCAATAAACGTGTACATGGAATCTTAAACCGTGGCGATCACTCCGAAATTTCAACTTACATTACCGAGGCCATTGACAATGATTTTTCTGGTAATGTGATTGATGTTTGCCCGGTAGGTGCTTTAACAGATAAAACTTTCCGTTTTAAAAACCGTGTTTGGTTTACCAAACCTGTAGATGCACACCGCAACTGCGATCACGAAAAATGTAACGGTAAGGTAACTTTGTGGTATAAAGGTGAAGATGTATTACGGGTTACAGCACGTAAAGACCAGTTTGGAGAGGTAGAAGAATTTATTTGTAATACCTGCCGTTTTGATAAGAAAGCTACTTCAGACTGGGTTATTGAACACCCGACTCATATTGATGATACTTCTGTAATTGCATCAAACCATTACGAGACTTTAAAACCACTTCCTGTAATTAAGCCAAACCCGGCATTACAGGCAGCGAATGAAATTGAATTACATAAAACAGTAAAATACTAATGGATAGCGGTTTTGTTATAGAGAAATTTATCCTGGTAGCTGTAATTTTCGGCATCAGTTTATTAATTGCAATGTATTCTACTTATGCCGAAAGAAAAGTAGCAGCATTTTTGCAAGATCGTTTAGGACCAGATCGTGCAGGGCCTTTTGGTATCTTACAACCCCTGGCAGATGGTATTAAAATGTTTATGAAAGAGGAAATTATTCCTTCAACATCAAACAGATGGTTGTTTATGGTTGGTCCGGGATTGGCCATGTTAACCGCTTGTATTGCCAGTGCAGTAATTCCATGGGGAAGCCCGATGGTGATTGGCGATAAAACAATCTCCCTGCAGGTAACCGATATTAATGTTGGGGTTTTATACATCTTTGGAGTTGTTTCCTTAGGTGTTTATGGTGTAATGATCGGTGGATGGGCATCTAACAATAAATACTCTTTATTAAGTGCCATCCGCGCAGCTTCACAGAACATCAGCTACGAGATTGCAATGGGTTTATCAATCATTGCCTTATTACTAACCACCAATACCTTAAGCTTAAGAGAGATTGTAGAACAACAGCATGGCTGGCACTGGAATGTGCTGTATCAGCCATTGGGTTTTCTGATTTTTATGATCTGTTCTTTTGCTGAAACCAACCGTGCACCTTTCGATTTACCGGAATGTGAAACGGAGTTAATCGGTGGTTATCATACAGAATATTCATCTATGAAACTGGGCTTTTATTTATTTGCCGAGTACATCAATATGTTTATTTCATCGGCTGTTATGGCAACCCTTTACTGGGGTGGTTATAACTATCCGGGAATGGATTGGGTAGCTGCACATGCAGGTACTACCTGGGCACCTCTGATTGGTACAGCCGTTTTATTTGCCAAGATATCGGCATTTATCTTTTTCTTTATGTGGGTACGTTGGACCATCCCGCGTTTCCGTTACGATCAATTGATGAATTTAGGCTGGCGCGGATTAATTCCACTTGCCATAGCCAATATTATAATAACAGGAATTGTGATTGCAATCATTGAGAAGTTTTAACAGTTATGGAATCATTAAGTAATAAGAAAAAAGTACTGGAGCAAAAACCTTTAAACCTTGCAGAAAGGTTATACCTGCCTGCAATCTCAAAAGGAATGGCCATTACTTTTAGCCATTTGTTTAAAAAAACGGCTACTGTACGCTATCCAGAGGTAGAGCGTGAATTTTCTACCAACTATCGCGGTATGCATTCACTTAAACGCGATGAGCAGGGACGTGAGCGTTGCACAGCCTGTGGCTTATGCGCCCTGTCGTGTCCGGCAGAAGCAATTACCATGATTGCTGCAGAACGTAAACCGGAAGAGAAAGCGCTGTATCGCGAAGAAAAATATGCCGCTACTTACGAGATCAATATGCTGCGTTGCATTTTCTGCGGATTGTGCGAAGAAGCTTGTCCGAAAGAAGCCATTTATTTAGACGGTCCGATTGTACCTGCTGATTATTTACGTAAAGATTTTATTTACGGGAAAGATAAGCTGGTAGAGGCACCGCTGGAAATGAAAAAGTAATATAGCACAAAGCCCTCGCGGGGAAGGAAGCAATCCCAGAGCGAACGGCTAAAATAAATGAGATTGCTTCTTCCCTGTAAGAAAGGGATGTTTTAAATAAATAATTAATGAGTACACAGGTATTCTATTTCGTAGCCACATTAAGTATCCTATTTTCTTTGATGGTGATCTTTGCAAAGAACCCCATTCACAGTGTTTTATACTTAATTCTTACCTTCTTTACGTTTACAGTTCATTACGTGCTGTTAAATGCACAATTTTTGGCTGTTGTAAATTTTATCGTTTACATGGGAGCCATCATGGTATTGTTCCTTTTTGTGCTGATGTTATTGAATTTAAACAAGGAATCAGAACCGGCCAAATCGCCCTTAATTAAGATTATCGGGGTAATTGCCGGCGGGTGTTTGGCCATTACGTTGATCGGTTCTTTAAAAGCCACGTCTATTTCCAGCCCGCTTATCTTAAAAAATCCGGGACTGGGTCTTGTAGAAAATTTAGGAAAAGAGCTTTTCGGACCGTTTTTATTACCTTTTGAATTGTCGTCGCTTTTATTGCTTGCAGCAATGGTAGGCGCCGTTTTATTATCTAAAAAAGATCAGCCTGAATAAATATAATGGAAAATTTAACAACACAACTCCAAGGCGTTCCGCTTAACCACTATATCTGGTTAAGTGCGATTATTTTTACCATAGGTGTTATCGGTGTATTAACGCGCAGAAATGCAATCGTTATTTTCATGTCGGTTGAGCTGATGCTGAATGCCGTTAATCTATTGCTAACGGCGTTTTCTGTACACAACAACGATCCATCCGGACAAGTATTTGTATTCTTTATTATGGCGCTTGCCGCTGCAGAAGTTGCTGTAGGCCTCAGTATAATTGTAATGGTGTATAGAAATACACAATCAATAGACATTAATATTTTAAATCGCCTTAAGTGGTAAATATATAATTAGAATGACAATAGAAAAATTGATTTGGTTGGTTCCGTTGCTTCCTTTACTGGGCTTTTTAATTAACGGACTGGGCAGAAAATCTTTATCTAAAGGGCTTGTAGGCATTATTGGCAGCGGCGTAATTCTGGCTTCCTTTATTATTAGTTTAATAATCTTTTTTAACCTGAGCGGCGATACTCAAAAAGCACACGAAGTGTTTCTTTTTGACTGGATCAGCGCGGGTAAATTAAATATTTCTTTATCCTTTCTGGTTGACCCACTCAGTGCCATTATGCTCCTGGTTATTACCGGTGTAGGCTTTTTAATCCATTTATATTCGACTGCTTATATGCACGACGACGAAGGATTTGGTAAGTTTTTTAGTTACCTGAATCTGTTCGTCTTTTTCATGCTTTTGCTTGTGTTGGGTTCAAATTACATCGTCATGTTTATCGGATGGGAAGGTGTGGGCTTATGTTCATATTTACTGATCGGTTTTTGGTATACCAACAGTGCATACGCATCGGCTGCTAAAAAAGCATTTGTAATGAACCGTATCGGAGATCTGGGCTTTTTGCTGGGCGTGTTTATGCTGTTCAACCTGTTTGGCAGTGTGGAGTTTGCTAAAATATTTCCTCAGGCAGCAACCATGCTCCCTGGTAATAACACCATCGTTTTAATTACCATCCTGCTTTTTATCGGTGCCTGTGGTAAGTCTGCACAGCTGCCGTTGTTTACCTGGTTACCGGATGCAATGGCTGGTCCGACACCGGTTTCGGCACTTATTCACGCCGCAACGATGGTTACCGCTGGTATTTATATGATTGCCCGTTCGAGCGTATTATTCGACCTGGCGCCATTTACACAAAACATCATTGCCGTTATTGGTACTGCAACTGCGTTAATTGCTGCAATTATTGCTCTTACACAAACAGATATTAAGAAAGTACTGGCTTATTCGACTGTTTCCCAATTGGGTTATATGTTTTTAGGCCTGGGTGTGGGTGCTTATACAGGTTCATTTTTTCATGTATTAACACATGCCTTTTTCAAGGCTTTGTTATTCCTGGGGGCAGGATCTGTAATACACGCCATGCACCACGAACAAGATATGCGCCACATGGGTGGATTAAAGTCGAAGCTTAAAATTACTTTTGCAACGATGATGATTGGAACCATTGCCATTGCCGGTTTACCACCATTCTCTGGTTTCTTTTCGAAAGATGAGATTTTAGCACATGCTTTCCAATACAGTCCGGTTCTTTGGGGCATTGGCGTGCTTACGGCTTTCTTAACTTCATTTTATATGTTCAGAATGATGTTCCTTACTTTCTCCGGAAAATATAGAGGTACTCATCATGCAGAAAGTCATATTCATGAATCGCCAAAAGCGATGACTTTACCATTGGTAATCTTAGCCGTTTTAGCAGCATTTGGCGGAGCCGTTAACATTCCACATGTTTTTGGTGGAAACGAATGGTTGGCTCACTGGTTATCTGGTGCAGGTGTTGCACAACACGAATTAGACTTAAGTCATGCTACAGAATTTACGTTAATGGGTGTTTCGGTCGTTGCAGCAGTGGTTGCGCTCCTGTATGCATATACGAAATATGTTAAAGGTGCACATGTTCCGGTTGCGGATGAAGCACCAAGAACAGCACTGGCTAAGCTTTCTTACAATAAATTTTACCTGGATGAGATTTATGAGTTTTTGATAACCAAGCCACTTGACGGTCTTTCTAAATTTTTCTACAGAATACTGGATAATAAATTTATTGACGGAATTGTAAACGGATTGGGCTGGAGTACTAATGAGGCCAGCAAAGGCATTCGTTTATTGCAAAGCGGAAATGTAGGTTTCTACATATTTATGATGGTATTTGGTATCATCGCATTGCTGTTATATACATTTTTATACATATAAAAGGGGTTCAACATTCAATAATGGAAATACTAATACTTATATTTCTTCCTTTAGCAGGCGCCATATTGTGCTCATTGTTTGCTAAAAAGCAGGCAGCAAAACATGGGGCTCTTGCCATTTCAATTTTATCACTTGCTTTTACCATTGGTTTACTTGCCAGGTTTATACCGAATGCGCAGGTTCAGTTTGAAATAAACCAACCCTGGATACAGCAACTGGGTATTAATTTTCATGCCGGTATTGATGGCATCAGTATGTTAACAGTTTTGTTAACCAATATCCTGATTCCGGTAATTATTTTATCCAGCTATAAACACGATTACAAGAACCCATCGGCGTTTTACGCATTAATTTTATTTATGCAGAGTGGTTTGTTGCTGGTATTTACAGCAATGGATGCCTTTTTGTTTTACATCGGTTGGGAAGCGGCACTAATTCCTATTTATTTTATTTGTGCTTTCTGGGGCGGTAAAGACCGCATTCGGATCAACATGAAGTTTTTCGTTTATACCATAGCCGGATCTTTATTTATGCTGATGGGGATTATTTACCTGTACCTTCAGAACCCTGCGCATAACTTCGAAATCCAGGCATTTTACAATTTAAATCTCGATGCTTATCAGCAAGGATGGATTTTCTGGGCTTTCTTTATTGCTTTTGCCATTAAGATGCCGATCTTTCCTTTCCATACCTGGCAACCCGATACATATACGGCAGCACCTACACAAGGAACAATGTTGCTTTCGGGTATTATGTTAAAAATGGGTATTTATGGCGTAATCAGATGGTTGCTGCCTGTTGTACCACATGGTGTTCAGGAATGGTCTGCACTGGCCATCACTTTATCGGTAATTGGTGTGGTATATGCTTCGGTTATTGCCTTTACACAAAAAGACGCCAAACGCCTGGTGGCTTATTCATCTATTGCACACGTTGGATTAATCTCTGCGGGTATTTTCTCTTTAAACCAGCAAGGTCTTCAGGGCGCGATGGTGCAGATGTTAAGTCACGGTATTAACG
>JASLGV010000053.1 GCA_030149995.1 Pedobacter sp. | reverse complement strand
TTCGTCATCTCTCTTTAACGTACCCCGCAAAAAAGCTGCAAGTTTGGTAATCATTACCCCCGCTTCTTTTGGATTTACAATGGTAAGGGCAAATACCGAATTTAAACTGTTAAAGAGAAAGTGCGGTTGTAACTGGTGCCTTAACTTATTGAGTTCTGCTTCTTTTGCCAGGTGTTTGGTTGCAGAATGCCTTTCCTGTGTTTCGGATTGTTCTTCTAATCGATACCATAAAATATTGGCCAGGGCACACCACCCCAGACACATAAAACAGATGAGTGCCCGGAAAGGAAAAGAAAACGTATAAAAATCAATGTAATCTTTGAACTCCGCAAAAACAAAGAACGCTGCATATCTTGATGCATACACAATAACCAATGTAAGTGCAATGGTAATAATCAGGATGTATAAGGTTCTTTCTCTTTTGGGTTGATAATAGCCCAGCATGTTGCTCACGATGACGCAGCCCGTTGCCAATAAAAGATTGTTAACAAAACTATCGGCAAAAGCAATTTGCCAGGTAAAATTTAAGGCATAATGAATGCCCAAAGCACAAAGTAAAAACCACGCAAGCGCAAAGGCAAGCGATATTTTCTGTATTTGCGGAATGGAGAGAGGTCTTGTTGTCAAAACTTGATTAATTAAATTCCATCAAAAAGTTATTTCTCTGCTGTATGTCTTCCAGATACTTTTCTGGAGATGCAGGTTCCATTATACGCGAATAAGCAACTACACCATCGCCGGGTTCTTCTACCTGCATTATATTTGAAATACCTAAAAAAATCCAGGTTACAGAACCTGTATCCTTTTCTAAAACTTTACGCTGGTTGTTTTCCAATGAAAGAATCTTAAAAAGTGCTTCTGCTTTATCTTTTGCCAAAATTAGTCTTAGCTGCTCATCAAACTGCCCGGCATGGCTGCCCCCGCTGCAAACAATCTGATATATACAATTTACTGCAAACCATTTCATTGTTCTATGTTTAATAGTTCTTAATTTCCACACCGCCAAATAAGGCCAATCCCTGGATGACCAAAATTTTTCTTTTTTCTCCATCCGGAACAAAGGGCACGCGTTTATCATCTAAACCACCAAATATGGGGGTGATATTGGATTTAACTTCCCAATTTTGTGGCACAATTAATTTTATTCCGCCAAATACAGCTGTTACATCAATTACAATGGTATCTTCAAAATCTGCCTGCACCAGGTTGATATCTGCACCTCCAAAAACGGCGACTGCACTTCCGCCTCTAAACGACTTGGAATAAACAACCTGATGATTTCCGGCAAAAACAGCCACTATATCAATCACATCCTGATTATCTAACGGAACGGCATTTCCTTCTTGCTGGCGGGCAGCTCCAAAGCGTTCAGAAAATCTGTTATTTAAATCTGAATTTCTTTTCGGTTTGAAAATTAAATACACGCCTAAAATTACCAGACCAACGCCCAGCGCATAGTCTGTTGCATCGAAATCAAGCCCGGGAATATCACCTATGGTAAAGTAAACGCCAATCAGCAATACAATTAACCAGCGTGCACCTCTGAAATTTCGTTTCACACCAATGATTAATCCAATTACAATAAGCAACGTATGCCACCTGAAAAACCAGGATGGAAAGTTGAACCCCATATTATTGAGTAAAAAAGCGACGCCTATCAAAACAACGATCAACCCACTCAGCACGCGTCCGGAACGATTATTATAATTTATATTTTCCATTTTTCTCTTATTAACAAATCAAAAGTATTCAATACTTTGACATTTTATAAGCGAACTTCTATAAAATCTACCACAATGGCGGTCAAATACTCCATTTCACCGGTAAAAAATATTTTTCCTATTTTGAGCACATGAAATTTTTACTCTTAATCCCTTTTTTCCTGTGTTGTTCCGTTTTACAGGCGCAAGACATGCAGCAGCATTATAAAATCTACGATGTAAAACAGCAAAAAGTAATTGCATTAGATGATATTGTACAGCGCATGCAGCAGGCAGATGTTATTTTTTTTGGCGAAGAGCACAATGATTCTACAGGTCATTACCTGGAAAACAGCCTGTTTAAGAAACTTACAGAAAAATACCCGGGTAAGGTTGCCCTGAGCCTTGAAATGTTCTATACAGACGAGCAAACCGTTTTAAACGAATACCTGGCTGGTTTAATTTCTGAGAAAAACTTTATTAAAGAAAGCAGGGCCTGGAACAACTATAAAGACTACAGACCGCTCATTGAACATGCCAAATCCAACAACATTCCGGTTATTGGTGCAAACGCAGCTACCCGTTACAGCAACGCCGTTACCAGAAGCGGACTGGATGCATTAAAAAAGTTCCCGGCTGCTTCACTGGCAAACCTGGCGCCCCTACCCATTGATACAGCAACCGGCCGGTACAATGATAAATTTTTGGAAACATTGGGTGGACACAGCATGGGTACCATGAAAATTTACCAGACCCAAAATCTGTGGGATGCCACCATGGCATGGTCTATTGCCAAGTACCTGAAAGCCAATAAGGGCGTCAAAGTATTACAGCTAAACGGCCGCTTTCACAGTGACGAGAAACTTGGAACGCTGGCAAAGCTACAGCTTTACCTGCCTAAGTTGCGTATTCTGAACATTTCTGCCTTTTCTGACCCGGGCTTTGAGGAACCCGATTGGAAAAAATTTGAGCCACTGGGAGATTTCATTATCCTGACCGACCCGAAAGTAACCAGAAGCTTTTAAAAAAAAATGTCCCTGATTATAAAATCAGGGACATTTTTTTATGCTTTTGTTTTAAGCAAGTCTCTTATCTCTGTAAGCAGAACTTCCTCAGTTGTAGGTGCTGGTGGTGCAACCGCAGCCGCTGCAGCTTCCTTACGTTTAAGTCCGTTAATTACCTTTACCATAATAAAGATAACCAGCGCAAGTAAAATAAAATTAATGGCCACGGTAATAAAGTTACCATAAGCAAAGATTA
>JASLGV010000013.1 GCA_030149995.1 Pedobacter sp. | reverse complement strand
TTTGAATAAATCCCGGAGACTTCTGCTCTAACCTAATCCTTAAATATGGATAAAACACAGGTATTCAGCTAAGTTTTTCTATTTTTGGCCGGTACACAACAATCCATTATGAGAAAAGCGTTTTTTGTATTTTTATTGGCTGCATTTGCCCTGAATGTTTGGGCACAGGAAATCAACCTCATTCCGCAGCCTGTAAAGCTTGAGGTAAATCCTACAGAAAAACCTTTTGTGCTTAATGCCGGCAGCCTCATTTTGGCACCAGATTCTTTAATACCCAACGCTTCTTTTTTAAAAGATTATGTATTTAAGTACTATGGACAGATTTTAAATACAAGTGTAGATGGCCAACAGCAAAGCAACGTGATTAAATTCATTTTGGAGCCAGCAGGAAATAAAAATCCAGACCAATACACCCTTAGCAGCAACAGCGAACAGGTTACCATCAGCTCATCTTCTGCCCGGGGTATTTTTTATGGCGTTCAAACGCTGATACAATTACTTCCGCCTTTAAAAAATACCACTTTAACCATTCCGGCAGTAAACATTACCGATTACCCCCGCTTTGATTACCGGGGCATGCACTTAGATGTAAGCAGGCATTTTTTCGACATTGCTTTTGTAAAGCAATATATCGATTACCTGGCCTTGCACAAGATGAACTACTTTCACTGGCATTTAACAGACGATCATGGCTGGAGAATAGAAATCAGGAAATACCCAAAACTGACAGAAATTGGCGCCTGGCGCAACGGAAGTATTATTGGCTTATACCCCGGAACCGGTAACGATGGCATCCGGCATGGTGGTTATTATACCCAGGAACAAATCAGGGAAGTGATTAAATACGCAGCAGAAAGGTATATAACCATTATACCGGAAATAGAGATGCCAGCGCACAACATGGCGGTTCTGGCTGCTTATCCTGAACTGGGCACCACTCCCGGTAAAACATATGAGGTAGCACAAACATGGGGCATTTTTAACAAATTCAACAATGTATTGCAACCCACCGAAAAAACATTTCAGTTTTTAGAACAGGTTTTAACCGAAGTAATGGATTTATTCCCGGCTCCTTATGTACACATCGGTGGAGATGAAGCTTCCAAAATCTGGTGGAAACAATCGGCAGTTTCGCAAAAAATTATGAAAGAAAATGGCCTTAAGGATGAGAATGCCCTGCAAAGCTATTTTATTCACCGGATTGAGAAATTTGTTAACAGCAAAGGTAAAACGATTATTGGCTGGAATGAGATTTTACAGGGTGGTCTTGCACCCAATGCCGTTGTAATGAGCTGGCAGGGCGAGAAAGGTGGCATTGCAGCCGCAAAACAGCAGCATAAAGTTATTATGACCCCCGAGCTTAAATTGTATTTCAACCATGCTCAGTTTATAAAGGAAGACAGCTTAACGGCTAATAAATTTTCGCCTATGGTTGATGTATACAACTACGACCCCATTCCGGCAGAATTAAATAATGCACAAGCTCAATATATCTGGGGGGCCCAGGGCTGTTTATGGAGCGAGTATATAACCAATCCTTCCAAAGTTCAGTACATGCTTTTCCCAAGGCTGGATGCATTGAGTGAAATGTTGTGGAGCCCGAAAGAAAAACGCAACTACCCTGATTTTCTAAGGCGTTTAAGAACGCAGTTTAAACGTTACGATTTGATGAACATTACCTATAGCAAAAGGTATCTGGAAGGCGGTAATTAACCCCAAAACAATGTTGCTGCCATAAATTCCAACTTAAGATTTAAACCGTTAGTGAAGAAGACTGTTGCAAACTTTCATCTGGTATACCCCCGGTGTAATGCCTTCCATTTTCTTAAAGGCCCTGATGAAATAATTTGTATCACTAAACCCAAGCTCGTAAGCGATATTGGCAACTTTTACAGCCGGATGTGCAAGCATTTGTTTGGCTTTGTTTATTTTTTCGGTTAAAATAAAATCATTCGGGCTTACACCCAGTTCTCTTTTAAACAGACGATAGAAAGTAGCCTTGCTCATGCAGGCCTTTTCGCTGAGCTTACAGATGTTTATTTTTTCGTTCAGGTTGGTTTTAATATAATTTACCACGTAGGCCAGCGGGTTGTGATTGGCATGCCGGTTTTCATCGCCAAAGGTTTTTAGGTTCTGCGTTTGCATAATCCTAACCAGAAGTTCTTTCAATGTCAGATCGGCCAGTACATCCTTTTCCTTCGAGCCTTCCGAGCAAATCCGGATCACTTTATTAATCAGGTAGGCAATCTCTTCGTTGTTGTAGAAATGATATTCATCGTAATTCAGCCCCCAACGCTCATCATCCACTACTTTCGGAAAGAATTCGTTCAGGTAGGCTATGGTCTTTACAATCTGATCCTGATCTATGGCCAGAGCAATACACTGTGTAGGATTTATTTCGGTTGCTTCGGGAAAATCAATCTGCATGTTTACACTTGGCGGCACAATAACCGTTTGACCCGGAAAATAGTCGAACCCTTTTTTTTCAAACAAATGCATCACCTTTTTACCGCGTAACATACTGGTAATTACAAAATCATTAAACATAAGCGGTACCTGGTACGATTCCTTATACGTTTCGAAAACATTAAGTTCACATCTTTCCAAAGTATAAGCCGTTCTGTTCTCCACAAGCGTTTGTAAATTTTCAGATCTGCTCAATCTTATTTTATCCAACTGATGTTC